>CAOJXI010000017.1 GCA_948465665.1 uncultured Clostridia bacterium
CGAAACCTTTTTAATCCGCCCCAGCTTGTACTCGTCTTAGCTTACCCCCGCAAATATGCTTTATCACATTAAATAACAGACAAGGGGAATTATTTTATGAAGATACTTTTCAAGCAGCGATTTTTCTCCTGGCTTGACAGCTATGACATTTATGGTGAAGACGGTTCCTCTCTTTTTTCTGTGGAGGGGAAGCTCTCCTGGGGCCACCGTTTAGAAATCTATAACAGCCAGCACGAATATATGGGTAAAATTCAGGAGGAAGTTTTTACATTTCTTCCTCGTTTCCAGATGTATGTAGGGGAGGATTATATTGGGACTATCCAGAAGGAATTTACCCTGTTCCGCCCTGCCTTTGAATTAGACTGTAACGGGTGGCGGGTTGAGGGGAACTTTATGGAATGGGATTATGCTATTACAGACGGCATAGGAGAAACTGTAGCCAGTGTTTCCAAACAGATATGGAATTGGACGGATACCTATGTGATTGATGTAACAGACCCAGTAAACATTCTGTTCTGCCTTATGATTGTGCTTGCAATAGATGCTGCAAAATGTTCCTCTGGGAAATAAAATTAAAAAACGGTCAAAAGCATATAGCTTTTAACCGTTTCAGGTAAAGGAGAAAAAAGTTATGATATTGTCTGGAAACGAGATAGCCCGTCATATAGGGAAAGAAATTGTGATAGAACCATATGATCCTACCCGCCTGAATCCCAATAGCTATAATCTGTCTCTGTATAAAGAGTTAATGGTTTACGAGCAGGAAATTATAGATATGAAACGCCCGAATCCCACTAAAATGATAACCATACCAGAGGAAGGGCTTCTTTTGAAGCCTGGAACGCTGTACTTAGGACGTACAAATGAATACACAAAAACAGATGGGTTCGTCCCCATGCTGGAGGGACGGTCTTCTGTTGGCAGGCTGGGGATGTTTATCCATGTTACCGCGGGATTCGGGGATGTGGGCTTTGCAGGTTATTGGACATTGGAACTTTTCTGTGTCCAGCCTATTGTTATATATCCTGACGTGGAAATCTGCCAAATTTATTACCACGACGTTCACGGGGACTATACGCCCTATCACAGCGGGAAGTACCAGAATAATACCGGGATTCAGCCGAGCATGTTGTATCGGGAATTCCAAAAGACGGATCTGAAATGAAACCAGTATTATTAGGTCGTTTTATAAAAATCGGTCTTGCATTTTGGGCAGGTTACTTTCAACTTGCCCTTTCCTTTTGGCAGGCGAAGCGTTTGCTTGCAGCTGGGGCATTTCAGATAAACGTGGGTTTTCCGGTCGCGTACCCGGTTAAAAACATTTTTAAAGGGTTCTGCAACTTTGCGGAAAAACGGCCCAAAAATTTCCATGAACTTGGCGTTTTCAGCAACCCGGCGTTCTATATTGCGGGAATAGTTACGGAAAATGTAAACCAGGAAAAATACATCCGCCAGATAGTACAGCATGGGGATTCCGGCAATCAGTCCGCTGATACCGAGGATTACCGTTACAGACAAAAGCGCAATGGATAATTCGTCCGATCTAAAGTATCTGCCATCCAGAAATTTTCTCAGCCACTCCATAAATCATCCAGCCTTTCTAAAAAGTAAATTTTAGCTCTTTCCAGCAGAAAGCCCCCGCTGAATACAGAGGGGGATATGCTGCATCATCTGTATTGTACCACATTTCCCCCTGGAAGGAAAGCAATTTTTAATGTGGCATCAAAGCTTACATTAACACCCAGGCGCTGATTGCAGCAATTAATGGCAAGGTAATAATACATGATAAAGTAGTTACAGCCATAACCTGGCTGCCATATTCGCCGTCCGCGCCATATTTGCTGGCAAAAAACCCCGCAGCCTGGGCAGTGGGGCAGGCCGAGGAAATCATGCAGATGACAGCAATAAAACCTCCTTGCTCTACCCAGGCGGAAACATTCATAATTTTAAACAAACCAAGCACAACAGCCGGAATTAGGATAATGCGCAGGATTCCCACAAAATAAAGCCTGGCATTTTTTAAAACCCTGCCAAGGTTAATGTTAGCCAGCAGCGTCCCTGACACAAACAGGGCAAGGGGCGTATTCATAGAAGCGGCATAATGTATGGCAGGGCCAAAGGGGGCAGGCAGGGTAATTCGGCAGATAAAAAAGGCAAACCCAATAATACAGCCTAAAACCCCAGGGTTAAAGATTGCCTTTTTCAAACTGACACAGCCTTTTTTGCCTTCATTGAGGATATAAACGCCATGAGTCCACATTAAAAGGTTGAAAACAGTAAGATATGCGGTTGCATAGAAAACGCCTTCCGCTCCAAAGGAAGCCTCGATAAGCGGGATTGCAATATATCCGGCATTAGAATAAATGGCAGCAAACCGTTCAACGCCAATCCTCCCCTGCACGCCTTTTCGCAGGAAAACATGGTCGTTTAGGAAGATAGAAACTGCATGGGACAGGGCAGACAGAACCACAGCCACGCCAAGCCCCTTTAACTTGACTGAATCGTAGGCGGTTTGGTAGGAATCAATCATCAAGGTTGGCGCAACCATATAAAGGAGGATATTCGTAATATAAGGGACGCCGTTCATGTCAATTTTGCCGAACCGGACAAAAAGTACCCCAACCGCCATTAAAGTGAACATAGTTAAAACCTGTTTTGCCAAAATGAGAGCTAACTCCATTCAAAACACATCCTTTATAAACATATGGAAAACAAATTCAGGAAAAATCCCGTTTAACAGACAGTATACAGGATTTTCCGATGCGTTTCAATGGATGAATGGAAAATTCTCGCCCATACAGGATTTTAATAGGAACAATCACAAAATAATATAAAATAGTATGGCAAAGTATTGAAACAAAGCTCCCGCAAGAACAAAGAGATGCCAGATGGAGTGCATATAACGAACCGTTTTCTTTTTATAGAACCAGATACCTGCCGTATACATGACGCCGCCCGCAGCTAAAAGGACAATGCCCAAGGTCTGGATACTCCTAACTAAAGGGACAATGGCCATAAGTACAGCCCATCCTGTGGCAATATATGCAGCCATAGAGAATTTTTTAAACCGTTCCACGCTGATGGAGTTGAAGATAATCCCCAGGACAGCCGCCCCCCAGACAATGCCGAAAAGCGTCCAGCCAAGGGGCCCCCTGAGCGTTACTAGGGTAATAGGGGTATAGCTTCCGGCAATAAGCAGGAAAATACCCAGATGGTCAAAGGCGCGGAATACCTTTTTCGCGGTGGCGTTGGTAAGGGAATGGTACAAGGTGGAAAATAAAAACAAAAGGATCATACATGTACCATAGACCGAGGAACTGACAACCTTCCAGGGATCCCCGGTAAAAGCAGCAGCCACTATAATAACAGAACAGCAGGCAATTGCAGCCAGGACGCCAACCCCGTGGGAAATACTGTTGAACAGTTCTTCTCCTAAAGTATAAAACCTGCCTTTGCTTGGGTCTAAAAACCGGTTTTGATTTGCAGGCGACATTTTATAAGCTCCTTTCTGAATAGGCTCTAAAGAAGATGCAATATTTTCCCCCTTTTATTATAACCTATTTTCTATGGCAGGAAAAGAATGTATTTATGAAATATTATCCTTTTTTGTCCTATTGCAGCCGCTGAATAGGCTCAGTCTCAAAAAAGCAGGAAATGATTTTCTGCTCCGTAACAATTTCGCGACAAAATTTTAAAAAAAATTTTGGAATTTATTGATAAAGCTATTGACAAACCATTTTAATTGCGATATAATAGCAGAGCAGTTTGAGGTTAATCTGTGTTTTGTCTGTGACCGTTACGGCTATATTTGGAGAGATGGCTGAGCTGGTCTAAGGCGCACGACTGGAAATCGTGTAACGGCTAATACCCGTTCAAGGGTTCGAATCCCTTTCTCTCCGCCAGGCAGAAGCCGCTTTATCATTAGATAAAGCGGCTTCTCTTTTTACGTGATAATTCACTTGTTAAATAAATATAGGTAAATAATGCTGCCGATATTAGAGGTCTTAGCTGTTTCAGGGGATATCCAGCATATACCGTTCATAAGCATTTATAATAGCAGTTTCCCCCCTCTGGAGAACCCTATTAAGCTTTGCCGCATAATTTCCATGGACATGGCCATGAATCAAATATTTGGGATGGTACCGGTCGATTAGCCCCAGCAGGCACTCAAATCCTCTGTGGGCATAATCTCCACCATCCCCATACCCCTTTACAGGGGAATGGGTTAATACAATATCCACTCCCCCGGCACGCCAAAGCTGGAACCTAAGCCGCTGAATCCTTCGTGCCATCTGCTGTTCTGTATATTGATGGCTGCTCCCGCCATACCAGATGCTTCCCCCAAGCCCTAAAATACGCAGTCCATTCACAATGACAAGTTGATCTTCAATACATTTACACCCCTCTGGTGGGGTTTGCTGATAGATAGAATCATGGTTTCCATGGACATAGAGCAAAGGCATTGTACCCATCGTCACTAAAAAAGACAAGTAAAACGGGTTTAAATCGCCACATGATAAAATCATATCAATTCCATTCAACCGCCCCGGCTGATAGTAATCCCACAGATATTCGCTTTCCCGGTCAGAAATCAACAGCAGCTTCACAAGATTGTGTCCTCCTTCTCTGGGTTGAGCTGTTCCCGGTATATTCCCTGAAGCCGTACAATAGGCTGCGATACCGGTAAAAGTTCCTCATAACTTGGGATTTTTCCCGTTACGTTATCACACAGCCAGTCCATATGAAGGATTTCCTCTGGTGAAAACCAGTGATGTCCATCATTTTGTATGACTCCGTCCTGAGAACGGATCAAGCGCCGGAATGGGAGAATAGAACCTCTGGCAATCCCCTGTTGAAGAATTTCTACTAACTGGCGCACGCCAAAGGGAATACTCTCCCCCAGCAGAACCCCTATTGTCTGGCTGTGCATCCCCAGCCAGTAATTGACCGCTTTCCCCTTTTGCGAGCTAAGGGCGTCCCATCCGCCCCTGAAAATGCTCCGCACCAATTTTACATAAAAATTCCCCCAGTGCCAATAGGGTGAAGCTAAGGAGAGATATTTTCCATCCTTTTCCATACGACAGAGCCCCCAAGGTTCCCTCATCCGATCCGGCGTGGGGATTTCCCGGTTGGAAATCATCTCTATCCCCTCCTGTGCCAGAACTTCCATAGCATTTCCCTCTACACAGGACCAGCGAAGTTCAATATATGCGTCGGGATTTGTCATCTGCGCCCCAAGGGCAAAGGCGTTGATGCTTGCAGGAACCCCGAAAATCGGGCTGTCGGCTACATATCCAATTTGTCCGCTGCGGCTCATAGCCCCTGCAATGGCCCCCATAATAAATTTTCCTTCGTAAATCCTGCTGTAATAGGTTCTTACCCCTGAATAGGGCATGGAGATGGAACAGTTTAAAATTCGGACTTTGGGGTATTTTGCCGCCGTTTTCCGGCAGGCCCCTATTAATGGCGGTGTTGTAGCAAAAATAACCTGCGCTCCATTTTCAACTGCTTTTTCCATAGCCTCTTCCGCCTCTTTTCCAGGCCGGATTCCATAAAATGACTGCACTTTGACCTGTTCCCCCATAACGGCCTCCAAATATTCCCGTCCTAAATCGTGGGCACGTATCCAATCGCTTTCATTTGGAAAATATTCATTAAAAAAGGCTATTTTTAAACAGCTTGGCTGCGATGCTTTAAAGAACCTCCCCCAAAACCCAGGTTCCAGGGTTTCCTTTTTATCCTCTTGCACCTCGGTATTGACCGAAATTGGATCCGCCTGGATTAAGCCTTTGATATCAGCCCATACAGTTTCCAATTTTTTTATCCGTTCAGCGGGGCTGGATGAAATCAGTATATCAAAAGAATATACCTTTAACCATACCAGCAGCGCATCCGATACCGTCACAGGGAGGTTTTTCCCCCCTAATTTATAAAACGCTTCCCTGAAATAAAGATAGCCGGCAGAATAAATTCTCCGTTCTTCTTCTGTCCAGACATGGTCGGATTCATATCCCAGCGCAGCCTGAAGCTTTCCAAAACTGCCCGGCCTGGTAAAGCGAACCTGGTAAAGCCCTGTCATTTGGTAGGCATTTAAAAAGTCGTAATAAGCCAGCACAGCCGGATCTTCAGACCACATGGGAATCAGCCGGATCACATAGCCGGGAATAGTAGGCGCACCGTAACTTTTTAAAACGCTGACCCTCTTATTGCCCTCCTGGACATAAAAACGCCCCATATATTCATAGCAGCGGATAGGGTCCCGGATTCCTTCATCCCCTAAGTGCGCTATACACAAGTCAATCCACTTATCCGCAAACTCTGTATCCAGTTCCAACAGGGGCATAAAATCCTCTGCAAAGGCGGAACGCCTCCCTTCTGTTTTAATACCTGTAATCTGGTCTATGGGAATCTCGATTACTCCCAGGTCTACCTGTCCCATTGACATTGTATTGCTTAGAATTTCATCTAAAATTTGCGGATATGGGTATCTGCCATGGAGAATACACTCTTTATATGTTTTGCGGCCTTGTTTTAACGCCTTATTGTACTGCGTCAGAGCTTCTTTTCTATTTATGCTCATATCAGTTCGTCTCCTTATGCGCAGTTTTTACAGATTACTGAGGAAGCGCTGTATCAATCTATACAATGTTTGATTGATACAGCGCTTCTTTAAAATTATTATACTTACAGCTATATTTAATGTAGGTTCGGCGAAAAATTTTATAGTTTTCTGCTTTTGGTACGCCATCATGGCAAACCGTTGGTTTGCCGGATGGCTGCAAGAGGAAGAAAGCCCGCCATAATGGGGCTGCCCCAACGAAGCTGGTTCCAATCCCAGTCTTATCTCTCCCCCGAAGCAATTCCAGCGGGCTTTTGATTTTGAATACTGACGAAGCGGTGAGTTATCAGTCTCTTAGGCAAGCTTTATGTTTACTTTCAGCAAGCTGGGGTATTTCGCGCCTGGCGGGTTCAGTTCAGCGCGCTGAACTGGCGACCAAAGGAACTTTTTAGGAAAGTTCCTCTGGACTCTTCAAACCTTTTTAATCCGCCTTAGCCTGTACTCGTCTTAGGTTGTGCCCGCAAATCAATCCCTCTAAAGCACCTTTTCCAAGTATATTTCAAAAGCGTCATCGTCTCCCTCTATCCGGGGCAGAAGGATCCCGCCTGACATAAGCGCCTGTCCTGTATAGGTACATCCATCCTGTTCAGATTTATAAACCCCTTCCAAGTCCAACCCTATAAGCCGGATACGCCTGCGCAGGCTGTTTGACCTGGCCCTAAAAACAACCCCCTGGATTAATATTTCGTTCCGGTTTTCAGACATAAACGCCCATACTGCCATATTATCTTTATAAGGATTGCTCAGCCTGTAATACAGTCCATTGTAGATTAGCTTTTGATATTGTTTATAGGCAGCCACCTGTTTGGAAACTTCGTCTTTTTCCTTGCTGCTCAGTTGGTTCAGGTCTAACTCATATCCAAAGCTTCCCGCCATGGCAACTGCTGCCCTTGTTTTCAGGGATGTTGTCCGCCCTGTTTGGTGATTAGGCACCGCAGAAACATGGGAACCGACAGCAGAAGTTGGATAAAAGAAACTTGTTCCATATTGGATAAAAGTTCTGTCGTGTGCGTCTGTATTGTCGCTGCACCATATCTGCGGGCAATAGTACAGCATCCCTGCGTCGAACCTCCCGCCGCCGCCGCTGCATCCCTCAAAAAGAACATCAGGGAATTCGCTGGTTAGTCTTTCCAACAGTGCATATAACCCTAAAATGTACCTGTGGGGCGTTTCCTTCTGGCGGCTTGGGGGGAGTTCTGCCGTATACCAGTCGCAGACGCTCCGGTTCATGTCCCATTTCACATATTCAATATGGTATTCCCTCAATATTTTACTGACAGTGCAGTATAGATATTCTATTACAGCGTCATTAGACAAATCCAAAACAAGCTGGTACCTGCTCCTTACCGGATTGCGTCCGGGAATTCGGATAACCCATTCTGGATGTTCCCGATATAATTCGCTGTCCTCAGAAATTCCCTCTGGTTCAAACCAAATGCCGAATTTCATCCCCATTTGGTTAATCTTCTCAACAAGCCCTCCAAGGCCCCCGCGCAGCTTTGTCCGGTTGACAGCCCAATCTCCCAGCCCTGACATGTCTGAATCCCGTTTTCCAAACCAACCGTCATCCAGAACCATCATGTCAATTCCCAATTGGGAAGCCTGCTCCGCAATTTTCTCGATCTTTTTTTCATCGAATGAAAAGTACGTTGCTTCCCAGTTGTTAATTAAAACCGGCCTTTTTGAAAGCTTATATTTGCCCCTGCAAACATTTTCACGTAAAATGCGGTGGAAACGGTGTGAAAGCTCCGCCATGCCATGTTCTGAACAGGAAAGGATCACCTCCGGCGCATGGAAGCTTTCACCCGGTTCCAGCGTCCATGCGAAAGTATCGGGATTGATTCCCATTACAAGGCGCACTTGATCCAACTGGTCAAGTTCTATCTGCGTTTGAAACCCGCCGCTGTACATCAGCGCCGCGCCAATACAGAAGCCGTTGGTTTCTGTACAGCCCTTTTCGCATAACAGCACTGCCGGGTTCTGCTGATGGCTGGAAGCCCCCCTGGTGCTGCTGCTCTCCTGTATGCCGTGTATTAAAGCTGTCCTCTCCATCTGGCGCTCCATGGTATGCTTTCCATGAAAATGAACCCACTCCCAGTCTCCATATGGAATATCCATACATAAACTATGAACCCGCTCAAGGACAATTTTTTCATTTCCGTTGTTTGTTACGGATACGCTTCTTGTTATAACGTCTGCCTGCGGAAGAACGCCATATAATAAACATACCTCTACATTGGAAACATCATCCCGAAGAATGATTTCCAGGGTCTCCGCCCCCGCCTCATCCGTATATGCTGCGGGAAGCCCATCTATCCCATATTTCCCCTTTTTAATGCGGTATTCCTGAAATCTGAGCGCCAAAACACTGCTTCCGTCTGCATTTGTTGCAGAAATGGCGGGTACGCGAAAATCCCCGTCACACCCGCCGCCTGCCGCGTATTCCAGTGGCAGCGTATTCAGGGAATAAGTCCGTTGGTTTTCCGCTTCGTAGATATTGCCTGAAAAGCCAACGTCTGGATAATCCAACAGATAATCCATGGTGTACCCCGTCTTTGCACCGTACCATAAATGAACGATAACGCCAAAGCGGTCTGCCTTCATCTGATAAAGCGTATTGGCGGTTTCCAAATGAAATACGCCGTTTTCCACTGAAATAGCCATATTTGTTTATCCTTTCACTGCTCCGTTTGCAACACCGTCCAAAATTTGTTTCTGGCAGATAATATAGAATATCAGGATTGGAATCAACGCCAGAATGTAAGACGAAAAAGCAAGGTTATAGTTTGTGCCAAACTGCGTCTGGAAATTAAGCTGTGCCAAAGGAAGCGTATTTTGTCCTGTCCCGGACATAATGACCAGGGGGGTCATTACATCGTTCCATGTGCCCAGTGCTGTGAGAATGGCGACTGTGGCGTGCATGGGCATCATCAGCGGGAACAAAATTTTCCAGTACGCCGACCAGGTAGTCGCCCCATCAATATCTGCCGCTTCCTCCAAAGCAAGGGGGAGGTTCTTTAAGTAACCTGTATACAGCAGAACATTCATCGGCATATAGAATACCACATACAGCAGGATAACGCCTAAACGGTTTCCCAGCCCCATCTGTGAGGTCTGCTTTACCAAGGGCATCATCAGGATGGAAAATGGGACAAACATACCGCTGACGATATACAGGTAAAAGAAACGGAAAATCTTCTTATGCGCCATAGCCCTTCCGATTGCATAACCGGCTGTGGAGTGGATTAATACAGAAAGCACGATGGTTGACACTGTAATTAAAAGGCTGTTCCCCAAAGAACGCCAGAAGTCTGTTACTTCCATAGCCTGCCGGAAATTCTCCAGGCTCCAATGGGCGGGAAACGCCAGCGCGCCGGCAACATCGTTTGTCATTTCGCTTGGCTGCTTAAACGCAATAATAATTGCCATATATAACGGGAAAAATACGGTGATAGTACCCAATATCAGAACAACTGTCAACACCCAGTTTGTTTTATGCTCTTCCTGCCTCATAACTGCTCCTCCTTCTTATTCATAACGGTCATCTGGAAAACAGAGACGGCTACAATTACAATGAAGAAAATAACGGCGTTTGCACTCTGGAAGCCAAACTGGCCGCCGTCCATACCGTTGCGGTAGATAAGGTATGAAATAGATTCCGTACTCTGTGCCGGGCCGCCTTTGGTCAAAGACATGATCTGGTCAAACACCATCAGGAAATTCTTTGTACTCAGCACCAGGTTGATTGTCACGAACGGCATTACAAGGGGGAATGTCACGCTCCAGAATTCCTTCCATTTGCTCGCCCCGTCCAGCATACTGGCCTCGTAGACCTCATGGGGGACTGTCTGAAGGCCGGAAATATAGATAATCGTATTCATGGCAACCGCCTGCCATACGCCTACAACCAGAACGCCAATCCAAGCATATTTCTCACTGGCAAGGATGCTGTTTTGCAGGAAACCGATTTGGAACGTATTGCCGACAACCGGGAGGATATATGTAAAGAAGAAGCTGAAAATATAGCCGATAACCAGGCCGCCGAGAATATTCGGCACAAAGTAAATCCCTCTGAGGGCGCTTTTAAACCGAATTTTGCTGTTCAGCCCAAGCGCCATAATCAAAGCCAGAACATTGACCAGCACGGTTCCTGTCAGCGCGTATTTAAAGGTAAACAAGTAGCTTTTTCCCACCCTGGAATCAGTGAAAAGGTCAATATAATTGCGGAACCCCACATATTCATAGGAGCCGTAGCCTCTGTAATTGGTAAAGCTGTAGATAAAACCCTTTATCATGGGAAGGGTATTAAAGGTAAAGAATAAAACCAGAACAGGAATTGTTATTGCCCAAAACGTCTTGTCGCGGGTTGACATGCTCTTTTTCATTGTACACCCTCCGTATCCTTTTGATATTGCTGAACTTTGCGGATCAAATCCCTGTTATAGCGTTTCCAGTCCGTATCAAAGCGTGCTAAAAACGTATCTGTAGCGTTTTCGCTGCTGTCCAAAAGGAAGGTCTGTATCATAGCGTCAACGCTCATTTCACTTGGATAGTGGTGATCCTGATAGTCTGCCATCCTGTCGTTTTCAATATATTCTTTCATCCCTTCCAGCTCTGCCGGAATTGCAAAATCGCCCTCTTTACAAGTCAGGCCGCCCTGGTCGTCAAGATAAATCTGGATGGTTTCATCTTCAAACAAAAAGCGGAGCACTTCATAGGCAGCTTCTTTGTTTTTGCAGCTTTTCATGACACAAAACTGAAGGTCAACGCCTGAATTTAAAATATTATCCTGTTTATCCGAATTTGCAGGGAAGGTAAAGGAGTCAATATTCATCGTTGGGTTTACTGACTTAATCTGCGGGATTGCATAACTGCCGATTGGGTACATTGCTGACTGTCCTCTTGCAAAGGCAGTACATGCGTCGTTATAGCCATAAGCATAGGGGTTTGGTTCCGCATAATTGAGCAGTACCCTCATTTTTTCAGCAGTTTCACGATAGGAAGCCGCAAAGGTGGTCTGTCCTTTATTAACCTGGTTGCAGGTATCAGAATCAGAAAGCCCTACAGCAAGGGCGTTCCAAGGCGCAAGGCACGTCCAAGTATCCTTATATCCCAGGTACAATGGCAATATCCCTTTTGCCTGGATTTCTTCGCACAAGGCAGTAAATTCCTCCCAGGTATTTGGAATCTGCCAGCCGTTTTCCTCAAACATGTCTTTATTGTACAGGATGCCCGCCGCATTTGCCGCATATGGCAGGGCATAAATCCCATCCTGGGGGATAAATTCCAGCTCCTTGTCAATATCCAGATAAGACTGTTTTACCTGTCCGATTTCCGCAAGGTCTGAAATATCCATAAACAACTCAGCGTCAAGGAAATTAGAATAGTTGATATCCCCGCCGATTCCCACAATATCGGGGTAATCCTCCCTGATAAACCTTGTCTTTAAGATTGTCATGGCCTCGTTTGGCGAGTCAATCTTCAGGCGGATATCCGTATGGGTTTCATTGAAGCGCTCCGCTATCTTTTCAAAAGCGGCCACTGCTTCCGGCTTATACGAGACCAGCTCCACCTCAATCCGATTGTCCGCCGCGCCCTGGTTACAGCCTGCAAGGTTCAGGGCTGCTGCCGCAATTCCCATAGCTGTCAACCACCTTACGGTTTTATTCCTTTTTGACATACTATCCTCTCCTCTCAGCAGGAATCTGCTGCTGTTTTTCGGTGATTCCATTGTAACATACCAATATGCCGCTAATAAATAGCGTTATTTTTCGTTTTTTATACCACAATGCTTTCTTTTATGGTATACTATTATATGACGGACACATTTTGGTATATTCCACATAAGGAGGACAGAATGAGCAATACGTTTTTCTACATATTCCCCAATGAAAATTTTATTGATTTAAGTATGTACCAATATGGCTATGAACAGTGTACCCCCGGACACTCCTTCGGCCCTGCCGTCAGAAACCACTATTTATTCCACTATGTCATTTCAGGAACCGGCACGCTTATGGCAGACGATTCCAAAGGCGAGACCCAGACCTACCACATTAAAAGCGGGCAGGGGTTTCTCATTTTCCCTGGACAGATAACCACCTACTTTGCTGACATAACCATTCCATGGGAATACACCTGGATTGAGTTTGACGGCCTTAGGGTGAAAGAGGTTCTTGCATTGACTGAGCTTTCCCTAAACGCCCCTGTGTACCGTCCGCGGTACAAAGACCTCCGGGAACAAATGATGAATGAAATGCTGTACATTGTTCACCATCCTAAGGAAACCCCTTTTCACCTGATTGGGCATCTTTACCTCTTTTTAGATTACCTTACCCAATCCATGCGCATCACCGGGCCGGTGCAGAGCAACAAAATGAGCGATTTCTACATTAAAGAGGCGATTAACTACATTGAGCAGAATTTCCAGAATAACATTTCTATTGAGGAAATTGCAGACCTTTGTGGGCTCAACCGGAGTTATTTTGGAAAGATTTTCAAAAAATCCATTGGGCGTTCGCCGCAGGAATTTTTGATGAATTACCGGATGGTAAAGGCTGCGGAATTGTTAAAGCTGACTGCTCTGTCGATTGCGGAGATTGGTTCCGCTGTCGGCTATGAAAACCAGCTTCATTTTTCACGGGCCTTTAAGACCGTTTATGGTATTTCGCCAAGGGAATGGAGGGTGCAGAATAAGTAAGTTCGATAAAGCTCATTTGCGGGAGTAAGCTAAGACGAGAACAAGCTGGGGCGGCTTAAAAAGGTTTGAAGAGTCCAGAGGAACTTTCCTAAAAAGTTCCTTTGGTCGCCCTCCGCAGAGGGCGAAATACCCCAGCAGGCTGAAAAATAGCTTAAACCTTACCTAAAAGATTGATAACTAACCGTTTCGTCAGTATTCAAAATAAAAAGCCCGCTGGAATTGCTTCGGGGGTGGGATAAGATTGGGATTGGAACCAGCTTCGGGTGGGCAGCCCCATTAGGCGGGCTTCTTCCGCTTCGTCCGAGTTCAGCTCTGCTGAACTCAGCCCGCCAGAGTTGGACAAAAACCTCCAAGTTTCCTTACAGCCACCCAGCAAACCAACGGTTTGCCATGATAACGTACCTATGGCAGTCCAAGAAAATACCGAAAAACTTACAATTCAGAGGGAATTTTCATCAAATTTATGTTATTTTACAAAAACCGCTATTTTTCTGAAATTCCTCTTGACATTTATATCGTATCCAAATATAATATAATTAGAATATATCAAAGAAAAATACAATACATATTTTGGGAAAGGAGGCAGCAACAATGTCAAACGCAGAACTTCAGAAACTGCTAAAGAGCTATATCCCCATGACGGAGGCCAGCTTTATGGTCCTGGCTTCATTGGTTCATGAAAACCATGGCTATGGGATCATGATGGAGGCAGCCCGTTTAACCGGCGGGAGGGTCAACCTGGGGGCTGGAACAGTCTACACCCTTATTTATAAAATGGAAAACGACGGGTTAATCTTTGCAGTCCGAGAGGAAGACCGCCGTAAAATTTATTCCATTACCCCAGAAGGCATGACCATCCTCCAGACAGAAAGCAACCGTCTGGCGCAGGCTGCAAAAATTGCAGAGCAGGCCCTTCGGCAGTTCCAGCCCGTGATTTAACCTATCAAGTTTGAGGAATCCTTTTTCGCTTATTCCCACGGAGATTTTTTAGAGGAGTGAAAATTATGACAACGTGGTTTGCAGTCTTTTGGCTGGTTTTAGCGATTGTCCTTGGTGTTTTGGAAGCAGTTACAGTTCAGTTGGTTGCAGTTTGGTTTGCACTAGGTTCGCTGGCCGCAATCGTCCCAAGCTTAATGGGCGGTTCTGTTTGGGCGCAGTTTGCAGCTTTTGTTTTTGTTTCCCTTCTGGCCTTGGCTGCTACCAGACCGTTTGTCCAGAAATTAAAGGGAAAACAGGTACATACGAACGCTGACAGTTTAATCGGCCAGGTAGGCGTTGTTGTAAGCGATTGTGTTGATCCTTCAAAGGGCATGGGCCGTATTATGATTGCTGGGCAGGACTGGGCTGCCATTACCGAGGACGGCAGCATTATCCAAAAGGATGAACACGTCCTTGTAAAAGGCATTACAGGCGTTAAATTAATTGTTGAATCCATTGGCTGAGATTTTTTCATAAAAATTATGTTCTGAATATTTACACGCCTGTCAAAATGTGCTAAAATGTTTCTGTTATTGCAGTTCCCTTATCTTGTGTTTTATTAGGAGGTTTTAGGAATGGGAGAAATGTTTGGCTTTGTTATTTTCCTGTTGGTAGTTTTGGCTTTGCTGCTGCTGGTTGTTTCCAATATTAAAATTGTCCCGCAGGCTACGGTTTATGTTGTGGAGCGACTGGGAGGATATCATGCTTCCTGGACGACCGGCGTCCATATGACGATTCCCTTTGTTGACCGGGTTGCCAGAAAAGTCACCCTGAAAGAACAGATTGTAGATTTTAAGCCCCAGCCCGTTATTACAAAAGATAACGTTACAATGCAGATTGACACAGTTGTGTTTTTCCAGATTACCGATGCAAAACTCTATACCTACGGTGTGGATAAGCCCATTTCTGCGATTGAAAACCTCAGCGCCACTACTTTGAGGAATATTATCGGTGAAATCGAATTGGACAGCACCCTTACTTCACGCGATACGATCAACAGCAAAATTACCTCAATTCTTGATACTGCTACCGATAAATGGGGAATTAAAGTCACCCGTGTAGAACTGAAAAACATCCTGCCGCCCAGAGAAATCCAGGACGCTATGGAAAAACAGATGAAGGCCGAACGCGAGCGGCGCGAATCCATCCTGAAAGCAGAAGGCGACAAGCACAGCCGTATCCTGGTGGCAGAAGGCGAGAAGCAGTCCGCCATCCTGAAGGCAGAAGGTGAAAAGGAAGCTGCTATCCTGCGGGCGGAAGCTGTGAAGGAACAGAAAATCCGCGAAGCCCAAGGTGAAGCGGAGGCTGTCCTGCTGGTTCAGAAGGCTGTTGCAGACAGTGTAGAACTTTTGAATAAGGTTGACCCCAGCAACCAGGTAATCGCGCTTCGTTCCCTGGATACGCTGGCAAAGGTTGCAGACGGGAAATCTACCAAGATCATTATCCCCAGCGAGATACAGTCCTTGGCAAGCCTAGCAGTTTCCTTGAAGGAAGCAGCCGGAAACCTAGACGGAAATACAACGGCAAGAAGATAAATATAAAAAGGCTGCGGCTAAACTGAACCGCAGCCTTTGGTTTGTCTGAAAACATTTTTAAAGGAGACATAAAATGTACACCAAAGAAACGATTCTGGCTGATTTGAAAAAAATGGGGATTCAAAAAGGCGATACATTAATGGTACACAGTTCTGTAAAATCTGTTGGGAAGTTGGAGCGCCGGGCGGATGATATCATTGACGCGCTGATGGAAGCAGTGGGAGAAGAAGGCTTGCTGCTGACCCCATGCCACACTTGGGCGCAGATGGGGCCGGAGCATAATATTTTCGACTCGGAAACAGAGCCGTCCTGTGTCGGCGCGCTGCCGGACGTATTCCGCAAACGCCCTGGCGTTGTCCGCTCCCTCCACCCCACCCATTCCGTAGCTGCATGGGGGAAAGATGCGGCGGATTATATTGCCGGGGAGGAAAACTGTACCACCCCCTGCCCCCGAAATGGATGCTGGGGGAAATTATATGACAGGAAAGCGAAAATCCTCCTTTTAGGCTGCGGGCTGAACCGGAACACCTTTATCCACAGCGTGGAAGAATGGGCGGACGTTCCCCTCCGCTTTACCGAAAAGCCTGTTGATTTTATTATTCGTACAAAGGGGAAAGATATCCCGGTACAGGTTTACCGCCACTTTAACGCAAGCTGCCCCCATATTTCGGAAAACTTTGTAAAGCTCTTTCACCCCTTCCTGGATAATGGTGCAATGGTAAAGGGCAAGGTAGGGGATGCTTACTGTTTGCTGGGGGATGCTGTGGGTATGGCTGAAATCACCCTTTCCCTGCTGGAAGAGGATATCCAGCTTCTTTCTGATATGCGCCCGGTTCCTAAGAATTGGGAATTTAAGGGAAATCATTCTTGGAAGCTTTAAACCCTGTTGTACGTTTTAGATAAATTTCGATTTCCTTACTCAAGGAAAATTGCGGGAGGTCACGATTTTGACCTCCCGCGGGATTTATCTGTTGAATTTTGCCGTGGGGTAGTATAAAATAGAATTGATGCTATATGAGGAGGATGGTTCTATGATGCTTTCCGTAAGATGCAATCTGAACGCTCCGCCTGTGTTCCCGGTTTCTGCTCCGCGGCATAGGGCTTTTTTGGTGCAGGCATTTTGCGCGATGAAATTTTCCTGCCTCTCATTGTATCCTGATAGGGTTTTATAGTTAGTCGCAACAGAATTTGTTGTGGCTTTTTTGTTTTTGCGGGAAATGAATCCCCTTATTTCAGAATGGTGAATCGGATTTTGTAAATTTGGAGGAACGTATTATGCAGCAAGCCGTCTTAAAAATAAAAGAATTAGGCGCGCCGCCTGAGGGCTTTGAAGATAATGTTTTTCCCGGAGATGAAGGGTTTCCCTCTGATGAAGCGCTCGATTTGTGGGAGGAATATCAAGACGCGGCAGATTCTATTGTGCGGCCGGTTACATGGGAAGAAGCGGAAATTCTTATCAAGTGCTGCCCCACAGACCACATGGCTGGAATTGAATGGACAATTCTGCATTGTATAGAAAACGTTTTTGCACCTGAAGCAGTTGAGGACTTCCGAAACCTGATTGAGAAGTGCAATTCGGATATGATGAAGGATATGCTGTTGGAGAGGATTCAGAACTATATCAACAACCGGGAATGATATCTTCCGGTTTATTGGTTTCAGCCGAAAAATATAAATGGCAGGAGTGTTTATTATGAGTATGGATTTGGATTTCTGGAAATACCGTGAAGGCGCTGCCCACAACGACAGCAAAATCTATGAAACCGCCTGCTGCGACGGCGAAATTTCGGAAGACCTGGAAACCCTTCCCATAGAGGAAATCCTTGAAAAAATCGCTGCCGCCTTTCCCGGCTGGAAAGCTCTGGACAGCAAAAACTATGAAAATGAGGACGGCGGCGCCTTTGAGATTTTTACCACTTCCCAGGTGGTCAGGTTTGACTGTTATGGGATGCAGGGAGAGGACATGAACCGCCTGATGGATGTTCTGGCAGAATTTGGCTGCCCGCTGTACGATCCGCAGGTTTCAACGCGGTTTGATTCCTGGACGGATAGATAAACCGAAAATTTGTGAAGGATATGTATAGTAAATCACTATCGCTAGAGGCAGCTATTAAGAGCCTGTCATCTAATCCTAAATTGTCTAATATAATCACAGTAACAAATCGGGATTTTGGACAGAAAGGCAGGGCTGATATGTATAAAGAGAAAGATAGAACTTATTTCCTGATTGCAGTAATCTACTGGGTGATGTTTATGGCCGCTCTGCTGCTTATGTCAGTGCTGTCCGCAAAGGGCATTAGAAGCGATTTTATTCAGTGGGGTTTCACAGCCATCACGATACTGATTGTGGCCGTAAAAGACAAAAATTTGACTAATGTGGGATTCACAACGGAAAAACTGAAAACAAATCTCATCATATCATGCTCTGTTATTGTCGTGTCCTTTCTGGTGGGTGTCGCTTTTGGGAAATATTCACTGTCAACCCTGTTCAGAAGGAGTTTGCGCCAACTTTTCTATACAGCAGTGCAGGAGGAAATCATTTGCAGAGGATTTCTCCAGAATTATCTAATGGGACTGAAACGCGGCAAATATGTCAGCTTTTTAATCGGTGCGGCGATGTTTTCATTGGCACATCTGCCGTATAAAATGTTTGTTCATAACGATTTTTCGTTCAATTATGTTCTTGGAGATTTACCGCACCTGGCTTTCTGCTTTGTTTTTCACTTGACCGCGAGTTTTATTACATACAAAAGGAAAGATATCACTATTCCAATAGCCATACACTACGCCCTGAACTATGTGACAAAAGCCTTATAAACCTATGGCTGATAATAGAAAAGATTGAAGATGTTGTTGTGGGAACAAGCATACCCTATGATTACGAAAAATCAAAGTTTTAGTATGGTAAATTCCAGTTTAAATGTATTTACAAAGGAGAATGATTTATGAAAAAAGTCGCAGTTATCATGGGCAGCGACAGCGATTTTCCTGCTGTCAAGCCCGCAATACTCAAGCTGAAATCCTTCGGTATCCCGGTGGAAGCCCACGTCATGTCTGCCCACCGAACCCCGGAACAGGCCGCCGCCTTTGCCGGAAAAGCCCAGGCTGACGGCTTCGGCGTGATCATTGCCGCTGCCGGGAAAGCAGCCCACCTTGCCGGGGTTCTGGCGGCACATACTACCCTTCCCGTTATCGGCATACCCATTAAGTCCTCTACTTTGGACGGATTGGACGCGCTGCTTGCCACGGTGCAGATGCCATCTGGAATCCCAGTTGCAACCGTTGCTATCGACGGTGCGGAAAATGCCGCTATTTTAGCTGCCCAGATGCTGGCGCTCTCTGATGAAGAATTGTCCTGCAAACTCGCTGACATGAAAAAGGATATGTCCCAAAAAGTCGGCGAAAAAGATAAAAAATTACAGGAAATGATGAATGAACTTTAATTTTTAAGAAATGTGAGGTAAAAACAACATGGAAAAATTACAGCAGCTTTATGAAGGCAAAGCAAAAAAGGTATTTGCCACCGATGACCCCAACATTGTAATCGTTGACTACAAGGACGACGCGACCGCCTTTAACGGACTGAAAAAGGGAACCATTGTCGGGAAAGGCGTTATCAACAACAAAATGACCAATTTCATGATGCAGAAGCTGGAGGAAGCCGGGGTTCCCACCCATTTTGTCAAGCAGCTTTCCGACCGGGAAACTGCAGTGAAAAAAGTTTCCATTGTACCGCTGGAAGTCATTGTCCGCAATATTTCCGCTGGTTCCTTCTCCAAGCGTTACGGCGTGGAGGAAGGGATTGTATTTGATGCACCCACTATTGAATTCTCTTATAAAAACGACGATTTAGGCGATCCCCTGCTCAATGATTACCACGCAGTAGCCTTAAAGCTTGCCACCTGGGAGGAAATCAACCTGATTAAAGATTATACCTTCCGCGTCAATGACTTCTTAAAATCTTACATGAAGGGAATCCATATTGACCTGGTGGATTTCAAGCTGGAATTTGGCAAGACCTCTGACGGGAAAATCGTATTAGCCGATGAAATCAGCCCCGACACCTGCCGCCTGTGGGACGAAAAGACCCATGAAAAGCTGGATAAGGATCGTTTCCGCCGGGACATGGGCAATGTAGAGGACGCTTATCAGGAAATCATGCGCCGGCTGATGGGGGAATAATCCCGGTTTTTCTGTCCATACATACACAGGAAACTGTTTTAATTTACGAGGTGAAAAGATTTGTTCAACGAACTCCATGAAGAATGTGGCGTGTTTGGGATTTACGACCCAAACCAAGCCAACCATGTTACCTCCTGTACTTATACTGCCCTGTATGCCCTCCAGCACCGGGGACAGGAAAGCTGCGGCATTGCCGTCAACAACGATGGCGTCATCATCTCCCATAAAGACCTGGGGCTTGTGCCGGAAGTCTTTAACCAGGAAGTTTTGAACCGCCTGGGAACCGGTGAAATTGCTGTCGGGCACGTCCGCTATTCCACAACCGGAAACCATAACCGCAGCAATGCCCAGCCTTTGGTTGTCCGCCATGTGAAGGGGCCTATGGTTCTTGCCCACAACGGCAACCTGACCAATGCCTGGGAACTGAGGGAACAGCTTGAGCTTTCCGGCGCGATTTTCCATTCCACAAATGACAGCGAGGTTATTTCCTATATCATCACCAAGGAGAGGCTGAAAGCCAAGTCCATTGAACAGGCTGTGGAACAAGCCATGCACCAGATCAAAGGCGCTTATTCCATGGTAATTATGTCCCCCACCAAGTTAATTGCTGTCCGCGACCCCAACGGGTTCCATCCGCTGTGCATTGGCAAACTTGGGGATGCTACGATTTTCGCTTCGGAAACCTGCGCTTTGGATACCATCGGGGCGGAGTTTGTCCGGGATGTGAAACCCGGCGAAATCGTCATTGTGGACAAGAAGGGGATGCGTTCCATTGAAACCCACTGCGGCGGGAAAAGCTCCCTCTGCGTCTTTGAATTCGTCTATTTTGCCCGTCCTGATTCTGTGGTTGACGGTGCCAGCGTCCACAACGCCCGTTTGAGGGCTGGGGCTTTCCTTGCCCTGGAACATCCCGTTCAGGCGGATGTGATTATCGGTGTTCCCGATTCCGGCCTTGATGCAGCTTTGGGATTTGCCAGGCAGTCCGGCATCCCTTACGGTGTAGGGTTCATTAAAAACCGCTATATTGGCAGAACCTTCATCCAGCCGACACAGGGACAGAGGGAAAACGCCGTCAAGCTGAAATTAAACGCTGTCAAGGCCACTGTACAGGGAAAACGGGTTGTGATGATCGACGATTCCATTGTCCGGGGAACTACTATGAAGCGGATTGTCAGTCTGCTGCGGGAAGCTGGGGCAAAAGAGGTTCATATCCGCATTTCCAGCCCGCCCTTTACTAATCCCTGTTACTTTGGGACTGACATTGACAGCAAGGATAAGCTGATTGCCTGCCGGATGTCTATTGACGAAATCCGCCAGGAACTGGGGGCGGATAGTTTGGGATATCTGAGCATTAACAGCGTTAAGCAGATCGCCGAAAATTGTAACTTGAACTTCTGCTCTGCCTGCTTTGATGGTGAGTACCCAGCGGAGATTCCAAAGGAGACACATAAGGATAAATTTGAGAGCAGAATCAGCGAAAGCGAAGATAGGGCTCCATTGAGTTAAATTAACGTGAGTTTGATAAAGCTCATTTGCGGGAGAAAGCTAAGTCGAGTACAAGCTGGGGCGGATTAAAAAGGTTTCGGGTCCAGGGGACTTTCCTAAAAAGCCCCCTGGTCGCGCCCGCAGGCGCGAAATACCCCAGCTTGCTTAAAGCAAACATAAAGCCTGCCTAAGAGACGATAACTAACCATTTCGTCAGTATTCAAAATAAAAAGCCCGCTAGTATTGCTCAGAGGGTGAGATAAGATTAGGATTGGTACCAGCTTAGGACGGGCAGCCCCATTAGGCGGGCTTCTTCCGCTTCGTCCAACTCCGCAGAGTTGGA
>CAOJXI010000018.1 GCA_948465665.1 uncultured Clostridia bacterium
AGGGACGCCATCTCAGCAGCCGTTGGCTGTTCCGCTGGCTGCAAGAGAAAACTTTCAGCAAAGAATCCCGCCATATTCGCCCCCACGGAAGCAGAGCCAAACTTGCCGTCTGCTGCTCCCACGAAAGAAAATGGCGGGATTCCATAAGACTTTAGGTATCTGCCTCTTAGGTAAGGTTTCCGTTTGTTTTAAGCGAGCTGGGGTATTTCGCGCCTGCGGGCGCGACCAGGACGCCGTCCTGGACCTGCCAGGGGCTTTTGAGGAAAGCCCCCTGGACCCCAAACCTTTTTAAGTTTGAAAACCAAAGGGGGCTGCTTCCCTTTAGCAGCCCCCAAACTTTTTTATAATCCAACTCTGTCAAATGACCTTGCCTCACGCAATTTGAACCGTCCCACAAGCCCTTTCAAAACCTGTGCCTGGCTGGACAATTCCTGGCTGGCAGCGGCAGATTCCTCCGCAGTAGCAGAGTTTGTCTGAACCACGCTGGAAATCTGATCAATCCCCTGTGTAACCTGTGCAAGCGAAGCAGATTCCTGTTCAGCAGCAGACGCAATCTTATCCACTGAAGCAACAACTTCTTTTGCACTTTCAACAACATCATTTAGGAACCGCGCAGTGGTGTTAGCAATGGTAGTTCCCCTTTCAACAGCCTGTACTGTGCCTTCAATAAGGATAGCAGTACTTTTAGAGGCTTCGGAGGACTTGGTAGCCAGGTTGCGCACTTCATCGGCAACCACAGCAAACCCTTTCCCTGCTGACCCGGCACGCGCCGCCTCAACAGCAGCGTTAAGGGCCAGAATATTGGTCTGGAACGCAATATCTTCAATGGTCTTAATAATTTTGCTGATCTCGCCGGACTTCTGGCTGATTTCATCCATAGCAGAAATCATTTCCTGCATCTGCTCGTTGCTGGACGCCACCTGTTCGCCGGTGCGGTCTGTCTGGATGCGGGCGTCGCTGGCATTGGCGGCAGTATCCTTAACCTGGGAAGAAATTTCATTAATGGTGGCAGCAAGTTCCTCAATAGAACTTGCCTGCTCCGTTGCGCCTTGAGAAAGTGCCTGTGCGCCAGAGGATACCTGCTCGCTGCCTGCTGAAACCTGGTCAGCAGATTGGTTAATCTGTCCCATTGTGCTGTTAAAGGATTCGGAAATATCCTCAAGTGCCTCTTTCACCTTGGCAAACTCGCCGGCATAATCGTATGTAAGTTCAAATACCAAATTACCCGCAGCAATTTGCTCCAATACATCGGAAACCTCATCAATATATTTTACATAATCGCGCAGGCGATCCACTGTTTTGTTGAAGTTTACCGCCAGTTTGCCCAATTCGTCTTTTGAACGGTATGTAATGCTTTGATGTAAATCGCCCTCTGCGATCTTTTTGGCAACTGAGTCAAGCTCTCTAACCGGCTTATTGACACTTTGAATAATATACACAGCAAATATTACAGCAAGAGCTGAAAATACAATTAAAATTAAAATAACAAATCTAACAGCTGATGCAAATAAGCTGTTGCCGTCTGAATTCGCCTGATCCGCTCCGTTTTTGTTAAACAGCACTATTTGATCGAAATAACCTGCCGCTTCATCAAATGGCGCAAAGGATTCCAAAATAACCTCTATAGCCTCATCCGTCTTATTTTGGCGGCTCAATTCCATAACAGAGTTGTGAAGCTGCATATACTTATTCCAAGCCGTCTGTGCTTGTTGCATAAGCTGCTGCTCTGTACTATTCGTTACCAGGGAGGAAGAATATTGTCTGAACATTTCGTCAATTTCTTTACTAAATTCTTCCATCTTTGCTTCTGTTTCCTGCATTATTTTTTCATCCTGAACGACTATATGCTTATATTCCTCTTTCCGAAAATCAGATGTAAGCGTATTGAGTTCTTCCGACACAATAATAGAAGGCATCCAGTTAGATGAAATAACTGCAGTCCCCTGATTAATTTGATTCATGTATATAAGCGAAACAAGCCCCATTACAATTATGCCAATCAGCATAAAACCAGACAACAAAAAAAGTTTAGTTCTAATTTTAAGGTTTTTCATCGGTTTTCTCTCCCCTAAGCGTTTTTTAAATAACTAAGGTTTAGCATTAAGTAATTTAGATCTGTTCGCTAACCATTAAAGATATGGGAACAGAACGGTGTCAGCTACAACATTCATAAATTTGAAATCTAATGGTTATCAATCAAATCTGTTACAGTATAGGTTTAAGAAAAGAGAAGAATCCCATACTATAATCTAAATTTGGTGGCTGTATCCCTTCAACCGCCCTTCTGGCAGAGAGCCGCCTGTATTAAAACACAAAAAGCAAACTCTCTACCAGAAAATCTCCATTAAAGGTTTCAACCTTTTAGGAACGAGGGGTAAGAGGTTTATCAGTAATAATGAGGTCGCCTCCTAAACTGGTTGTAAAGTGCAGAAATCCATTTTTGTCAATCGAAGCATTAGGAGCAGCTATAGGGGTATAGCGGTTAGTTGCAGCATTGTAGGAATAGAACATCAAATTCTGGGTATTTAGTTTGGAGAGGTCAACTTTAACAGCTGCTTCTATATCCATACCAAAAGCTCCCTGGTGGTCAAAGTGGACAACAGAAACATTGTTGTCAAAATATTTCTCAAAGGTAGAAGAAGTTTTCTGGATATCCTTTTCCTCCATAGAAACACCTAATTTAATTTCCTTATCAACATAGAAGGATTTTTCAGGGTCAATATAAAGGCGGGCGGCAACTTTCCCATCGGAAGAAGTAGAGTCTGCTAAAAGCTTTGCCTTGCCCTTGGAAGCCTCTGTAGTCAAACGCATAGACCTCAAAGCCTCCGGGGTAATGGAATCAGCATTTTTAACTTTAACCTCTGCAACGGCACTTTTGCCTGCAGCAGAAAGATCGCGGATGCCCTGCTGGATCTGACGGTTTACTTCCGAGGCCACCACCTGGTTTTTGGAATTAACAGTTGTGCTGCCAGAGCCTCCGCCAATGCCAATAGAACCGCTGGAACTGCCGGAAGAACCAGAATCAGAACTGCTGTCATCATCGTCATCGTCATCTACAGCACGTATACGTTCAAGGGTAACAGAAAATTCTGAATTCGATTCGCTTACCCTGACCCTTCTTTCATACGTTTCAAAACCAGCTTTGGTAACAGTCAAAATGTAATCGTTGGCACGGATAGAAATCCATTCGGAGGTTTTGCCCTGGCTGTTGGTCTTAGATTTGCCTACATCGTTATCGGTGGGGCAGGTATAATAAACCTCTGCACCGCTGACGGGACGGCCATCCTCATCTAAAACAGTAGTCATAACCTGGCACATAAAACGCTCTTCAAGAGTGATTTCCAGGACTTCTTCTTTATGTGTGACTGACAAAATTTTGCTTCCAGAGTCAAAGTGCCCGCTCTTGGATACAGTAATTTCATAGTTGTTGGCCTTGAGTTCAAAGGTCGCTATCCCCTGCGCATTCGTTTGGGCAGCCCCTTTGCCATTGTTTGCAGGGCAGAAGAATTGAACCGTTGCATCATCTACTGGCTCACCATACTGATTTTTAACAATAATTTGAATATTGGCAGATTCATCTGAGCCAAGGTCGCCAGGACGGGAAAGATTTACTGGAATTTCCTCAGCAGTCAAATCAGGGCTTACCAAATCCACTTCATTATAACCTTCCATATGAATGGAAAGTGAATACTGGCCTGGTTGCAGATTGCTGAACCGCGCATAACCATCGCTGTCTGTCGTGGCTGTAACGTCCGGAATACCGGAGCAAATCAGTTTGACAGGAACACCTGGTACAGGTTTTTTGGTTTCGCTGTCAATAACCTTGATTACAACGTTTCCGCTTTCCGGGATATTGCTTTCAGTAACATTTCCCTCCACGTCAAACTCTGCGGTTTTTGCAGCACTGTCGTCTTTATGCTTGACAGATACATTTATTACCTTTGTCGTATCAGATTGGAGATCATTGAATGCAATAATGATAGAGTTCCGGCTTGCGTCACGGGTTTCTATCCTCAATCCCTCAAGTTCAACATCTTTCCCATCTTCATCTATCGCTGTAATCTCAAAATCCTCAAGCTGGATTTTTTGTAAGTCATCCGTTGTTGCGTAGATGGTTTCGCTCATATATGCGTAAATATGTCCATTAAGCGCTGTAAGGCTGATTAAGTGCTGCCCTTCCTGTATCACGGTTAAGGAAACCGATACTTCCGCAGAATATTCTTTTTCTCCATTTGTAAAAACAAGCTGGAAAGTATCTGTATAAGGTTCTTCCCTGGCGGTTAATTTTTTACTTCCGCTGGTAAACGGCTTAATAAAATATGACTGCTTTACAAATTCACTGCTGCCATCTATATAATTTGGCCCATATAAATAGAAATGATTTCCGTTATAACACTGTGATACATATTCGGACTCTACAAAGGCTCCCTCTGTGTTCTGATATAGAACTTTGCTGAAGGTAAGACGTTCCCCTGTTGCATTTGTAACAGAAAACGTACCTTCTGTTTTGCTTGTAATGTCTGTCTCAGCAAGCGCCCCCATATCAACCAGGTTTGTATCAACCTCGACTCCGCCCTGACTTGGAGGCATTTCGCCTTCATCCGCAGCGCTGACCAGAAAAACAGATGTACAAAGGGTGGTAATTAACAGGAAACTGATAAAAGCCGCTATAAAACGATGTGACTTTTTCAACTGCATAAACTCTACTCCTTTTACAGAAATTTGTCGGCAAATTTATGCCAAAACTTACTCATTCTAAATTATATGATAACATAAAAGTACCGCCCGTCAATAGCAAAGCTGTAAAAAAATTTACAAATCAGAAATATAAAATGAAATTTATATATGATCTTGTACAAATATTAGAATACTTTGCAATTTTTAAAAAGAAGGGCCGCCGTCCCTTGGCAGCCCTCCATAGAAAGCGGAAAGCAAATCACATTTGAGGTTTGTAATAAGTATTATCCCAAATTGTATTAAGCTGGCTCTGCATAATTGCCATAGAGATAATAGACAGCCCAACAATTGCAAGGATGAGATAAACAATGCTGTTGTCAGTAATGGGTATCTGCGCGCGTTCGCACATCTCAGCCTGTAACTTCCCATACTTATAGAACCAGTAAATAAGGTAGATTCCACATGTTACAATACTGAGCAGAACTTCCATGCCGGGATTAATCTGGTCGTTCCCAAGGAATTCCTTTGTTTCTTTGGAAACGCAGTAAATCCAGTAATAAAGGTAAATCCCACAGGTGACAACAGACAAAAGAATGACTACGCCGGGCGAGCGTTTTTCAGGTCCCATAGAATAAATTCCTCCTATAAGTAAATAACGGATAAAAAAGGGAATACTATAAGTTTACTATAGCGCAAACAGAAAAGCAAGAGATTTAGGCTATAATCCGCTGACGGAAAAATTTAGCAGATAATATTAGGAACGGCGGGAGAGAGGTTTATCAGTAATAATGAGATCGCCGCCTAAATTGGTGGTAAAATGAAGGAATCCGTTTTGGTCAATTGACGCCTTGGGGTTGGTAATAGGGGTATAACGGTTGGTTGCAGGATTATAGGAATAGAACATCAGATTTTGGGTGTTAAGTTTAGAGAGGTCAACCTTAACGGCAGCGTCAATCTCCATGCCAAATGCCCCCTGATGATCAAAGTGGACAACGGAAACATTGTTGTCAAAATACTTTTCAAAGGTTGAAGAAGTTTTTTGAATGTCCTTTTCTTCCATGGAAACGCCTAATTTAATATCATTCCTTACACCAGAGGATTTTTCAGGGTCGATATAAAGACGGGCGGTAAGTTTGCCGTCGGAAGTGGTTGAATCCGCTAAAAGCTTCGCTGTCCCTTTAGAGGATAAAACTGTTTGACGTATAGAGCTCAACGCATTCGCAGTAATAGAGCCGGCATTTTTAACTTTAACTTCAGCAGCGCCGGATTTCTGCCCAGCGGAGATTTGGCTTTGGATTGCCTGGGTTATCTGGCGGTTTATTTCAGAAGCAACTACCTGATTTTGAGAGTTGACTGCTGTACCGCTGCTGGAACTGCTGCTTCCAATACTAATAGAGCCGCTGGAGCTGCCGGAAGAACCAAAGTTCGAATTGGAACTGCTGCTGTCGTCATCGTCGTCATCGTCATAACGTGGACGTTCCAATGTTACAGTAAAATCAGAATTAGACTCGCTGACCCTGACATTTCTTTCATATGTTTCATACCCTGCCTTGGAAACTTTAAGAACATAATCGTTAGCGCGAATAGCAATATATCCGGGGGTTTTTCCCTGGCTGTTAGTGGTAGATTTGCCTACGTCGTTATCGGTAGGGCAGGTATAGTATACTTCTGCGCCGCTGACAGGACGGCCGTTTTCATCTAAAACGGTTGTGGTGACACTGCACATATAGCGGCGCTCCAGTTCAACATTCAGAACCTCTTCTTTATTGTTGACCGTTAAAGTTCTGCTGGAGGAAAAATGACCGCTGCAAGCTACTGTAATTTCATAGTTGTTTCTTTTCAGTTTAAGGGTTGCAATTCCTTCCTCATTGGTTGTCGCCGCACCGCTGTTATTGTTGGCAGGGCAGAAAAACCTCACAACTGCATCCTCTACAGGCTGCCCGTCTTGATCGGCAACGATAATCTGCACATTGGCAGCTTCTCCTGATGGAAGGTCTCCCGGAAGGGATAAGCCTGCTATAAGTTCCTTTGTCAAATCAGGCTCGGCAAATTCCTGCGTTTCATAACCATCTTTCTCTATAACAAGGGAATACTGTGCCAGGGCAACTTTAACCTTTACATAACCATCAGCATCAGTAGTTTTTGCTATTTCCCCGGTAATATCAGAAGTAAGGCGTACCGTTGCGCCCTGGATTGGCTTTTGGGTATCTTGATCAATAACCTTAATGACGACATTGCCATCAGACGGGACATTGACTTTTACCGTTGCAGGATAAACAGCAATTGTTTTCTCGACAGGTTCCTCATCAAGATACTGGACAGATACATTATAAACCTTTTCTGATTCAGTCGATGGAATCGCTTTAAAGGTAAGTTTAAGAATTCTGCTGTCTTCTACTGCAGAGTCAATCTGGAATCCGGTTTCTGTCAGTTCAATTTCTTCTCCGTTATTTTCCGGGTCAGTGACCTTAATCTTAAAATCGCTGCGTTTTATATTTTTTAGCTCTTCTGCACTGACAAGGTCTCTATTCATGTAAATGGAAATGCTTCCTTCAGCAGCATCCTCATCCTGGAAGGGAGAAACATCGCTGATATGTGAGACAGCGCCTGAAGATACAACTTTAACAGAAATATTAATATAGATTTCATATGTATTTGAGTCTGGATCCAAGTATTCCAGTTTTACCTGTGCAGTATGGGGTTCCTCCTGAACGGGGGGTTTTTCAGATTGTGATCCCATAATGTTTATATTACCTGTAGAATTTACAGGAAAATAGTCATTTGGAATATTAACTCTGAAAAAAGGGATTACTAAATTTCCAGAGGCATTAATTGTACATTCTTCAAACTCGTTTGACTCAGAATTGAGGGAATATGCTTTGCTGAATGTCAGGACTTTTCCTGAAGCGTTATGGACAGTAAATGATTTATATGTATAACTGGAATCTATCTTTTCATAAACCCATTCCCCCAAATCCGCCTCAATAGTCCCAGGCTCAAACCCATCGCTTTCAGTAGGCGCATCTGCCCCAGGTTCAGCAGCGCTAAGGGAATCATCAGCGCTAACCGGCAAACTGGAAATACAAAATACGACCATCAAAAAAAAGGCTAAGGCTGTAATAAACCGATGCAGTTTTAATGCATTCATATAATCAACTCCTTCTTAATATAGGCATACCAGGATTTGCCTAAACTGATTACAATAATACCAATATTTGCAGAACCCGTCAATAGATTTCCAAAAGAAATTACACTAAGTGGGAGGTTTTAAAGGAAGAAT
The DNA here is from genome assembly GCA_948465665.1 of uncultured Clostridia bacterium. Lineage (GTDB taxonomy): Bacteria > Bacillota > Clostridia > Oscillospirales > Ruminococcaceae > UBA1405. Next base: position 7,958 of record CAOJXI010000018.1, read on the forward strand.
AAATCCGGGAAAGGCGGGAAAGCTAAAAACCAGAAAATGAAGGGGGAAATCCACATGAAAGATAAAGGATTACATAGCCTGAGTTACGGGCTATATGTAATAGGTTCAAAGCTGGACGGAAAGGAAGCAGGCTGCATTGTCAACACAGTGTTTCAGGTAACAAATGAAAACCCGCTCATATGTATTAGCATGAGCAAGGAAAACGCAACCTTGGAAGCCATCCGGCAGACGGGACGATTCAGCGTGTCAATTCTTTCGGAGGAAACAGACCCATCCATCATTGGAACATTTGGATTTAAAAGTTCGCGCCAGCTAAATAAATTCGAGGGTATCCGGTGGAAGGAGCTGGAAGGCGTCCCTCTGGTTATGGAAAATATCCCAGGTTACCTAATCTGCGAACCGGTAAAGGAAACAGATGCCGAAACCCATGTGCTGATTTTAGCAAGGGTTATCTGTGCAGAAGACGAAAGCCCCTTCCGGCCTATGACCTATTCCTACTATCACGAAGTGATCAAGGGCAAAGCCCCTAAAACAGCCCCGACCTATTCTTCAAATGAAACCGTTGAAAGCAAAAAGGGAAGCAAATCTTATATATGCGATATATGCGGCTATATATACGAGGGGGACATTACCCAGGAACCGGATTCCTATTTATGCCCCATCTGCGGGGTAGACAAAAGCCATTTCAAACCGCAGCCATAGATAAGAAAACGCCGTCCTTACCATTAAGGTAAAGGCGGCGTTTTCCAGGACATGGGTATACAAATTTTAAGGAACGGGCTGATTATTTCAGGGTAAAGCTGTCAGCATTGGAGACAACCAGATCATAACCGCGGTCTGTATAGCATCTGATCCAGCTGTTTTTCAGGAGAACCGCATAGCCGACCTTTTTATAGGAGTTGGCGGCTGCGTTCCAGGAATATACATACATTGGCTTGCTGGTATTGATATTGTTCAGCGAATCAGGTTTAATATCAATATAGACAGTTCCCCCAAATTCCCCTTTCTGTGCACAGGAAATAGCTGCAACAGGTTCTTTAAAGAATCTTTCAAAGGTTTTCTGTGCTGCCGGGGCGGAAGTTTTGATGTTGAGGTTCACATCAGCCTTCTTTTCCGTCATTTTGGCGGGGTCAAAGGTAATGGAATATTTTGCAGCCGCAAATGTAACTGGCGCTTTCATACTGCCAAGTACGGATTTGCTGACCGATGCCGCATCTGCAATATAGATTTTTGCGGTGGAACCATTGGCAGCGGCTTTTTTAACCACGCTGGAAACTGCGGAAGATGTTACTTTGACTGTCCGGGCGTTGATGGTGGTTCCGTCGCCGTAAACAGGGGTATTGTCCGCTGCGGAGGAACGGCTGGAACTGGAATCGTCGTCATCGTCGTCAGAATCGTAACTGATGCTTGTGTCAGGTTTAGAGGGTTTTTCCGGGGTGGGAGGGGTTGGTGTGGAACCGCCTTCTTCCCAAGAGATAACGAACGGGCTGAGGCTCTTAACCTCGAATCGGATGCCGCCATCTTCATAAATGATGTTGCGGATGTCTTCTACACTGCTCCCCAAAATGTGGAGTATTTTGAAGATAAAGCCTCTTCCGGTTCCTGCGGGATAGGGGAACCAAAGGCTGATAGTACCATTGTCAGCAGGCTGGACTTTTTCGCCGCTTTCCGTTTCCATGCTGATTTCAACCTGCATCGTATTTTCTTCTGTTGCGTTTGGAAGTTTGTCTGCGATAACCTGTTCTACTTTCTTCTGATCGCTGTCCTTAACGCCTTCTACAATCAGCTTAACATTTTCGTCAGCGGATACTTCTTTTCCGCTCTCTGTCTTTAATGTGGTATTTCCAACATTTACAGAGGGCTTGCCTGAATCCGGCTTATTAACGCTGTTTGTACTGCGCACATGGACGCGGAAATGATGGGTAGAGGAAATCGGGATTCCCGGAATGGGTTCATCCTGATAGGTAACAGTTGTTTCCTGTACGCCGATTTTAGAGAAATCCGGCTGGACAAAGGTCAGCCTTGGATCTTTTGGGTCAAGCCTTTCGCCATAAGCGCCGGTAGCCATGTGGGTTGTTACCTTGCCGTCCAGTTTAAGCTCCGTGTCTTTTTTCCATTCATATTGATGGTTATCCCGATAACTAACGCCCTTAATAAAGTCTTTGCTTTCAATTTCATAGATCAAATCGTCAATTCCATAAGCGCCGAGATTGACCGTGATTGTCTGTTTTCCTAAAGTGGTTCTGTCGTATCCCCCGATTAAAGATGAAGCATTTACAGTTTGCTTTTCCGTTTTGCCTTCGCCATAATCATATGTAATTTCTACATTCATTCTTGGAAGCGACCGGTTATAACCTATTATTTTAGGCAGCCCTATCAGCTCAGCAGTTATCTTAGGTTCTGCGGCGTCAGCGCTTATAACCGTCAATTTTAAAGGTTTCTGAGCCCTTACATTACGCTCTGGATCTTCCACTACCAGTTTAGCGGAATAACTCCCTGCCGGTTTTCCTTCCAGGATGCTGACAGATATTCTCTCTGAACTTTTAGCCACCAGCTTCATAGATTGATCGGAAACCTCAAATACCCCTTTGGACTCCTCGTTATCAGGCATAATAGAAATTTTCAGGTTCAAATCCCCTGTTCCGGTATTCTGTAAATCGATCCTTTGCGCTTCGCTGGTAGGATAGCCTTCTTTTTTAAGAATTGTCCCAAGGTCGCCTACATTTAAACGGTAGGTATCGTCCTGTTCATATTTTGCTTCAAGCGCCGGATAGTAATTCATTCCCCCAAATACAACAATGAGCCTTACATCGGTTCCAACACATTTGCCGTCTGCATACCATCCTAAGAAACGGTACCCGCTGGGGGTTCCGGCTATAAGGGTAATTTCCCCTCCAGCCCATGCCTTATATATGCTCTTTCTAACACCGTCAACCTCTTCAACAGTATCCGGGCTTACACCATCACCGCCGCCGCTTTGAGGTAATATAACACTCATTTCATACAGACGGGCCACGCTCAAAGCGTTGCTTTTCAGTGTTTTCGATTCTGATTCTGTGGAAGGAACTTTAACTTCCAATGCAATGTTATGGTTTTCATCCTCAGCAACCGGCGTATAGACTGATTCCGTAGCCCCTTCGATTTCCTTGTCATCCCGCAGCCACTGGTAAGTTCTTCCTTCTGTTGGAACTTCGCTGCTGATTTCAACTGTAACAGGGTATCCAATCGCTGCCCTGCTGGTTCCGCGCCATCCAGAAATATTTACCTCGCCGGAAGGCGTGGAGCTTCCCCCGTTTTTACGTGTGATTTTTACAACAAGGTCTGTAATCACTCCATATTCTGTTTCCTCGCCATAGGTATATGTGTATGATGATTCTTTGGAAACAGGTTCCGGGTTATCATTGATGAACCATCCTTCAAAGGTTTCATTTTCATCAATATCGTTCATATCAAGATGGATTGTATATGTTTTTCCGTTCCAGTCTGTTATACGCTTTCCGTTTGCGCCAAGATCTTCTCTCTTAACACCGTTTCCGCCGCCGCTATAACCCACGCCGGTTATTTGGATACGGATAGCGCTCAGCTTAGAAATCTGGATAGAATTTCCCTTTTCGCCACTTGTCATGTCTGTACTGACGTTTACAGAAATCCTTGAACTATAGTCTTCTTCTGTTGTGGTATAGGTTGCAGAAGCTTCCCCTGTAATTTCTTTTCCGTCCCTATACCACTGATAGAACACCTCCGCGCCCTCCGGGATATCCAGCGAACTTGTATCAGCGGTCAGGACTGCCCCAACCTCAGTATATCCGCTGCTGGCTGTCTTATCACTTTTAAGGCTGACAATGCCGCGAAGGGTTGCTTTCGTCTGTGTTTCCGCTTCAGCCTGGTTGTTGTCAGCATCTGCCTTTTCTTCCCCGTCAGGCTTAGCTTCATCAGTGGTCTTGTCCGCATCTACAACTGTATCCGGTTTCTTTTCTTCGTCTATAACTGGTTCTTTATCCTTGTCCGTGTTTTCTTCATCTGTAACGGGCTGTTGGGATTCATCCCCGGTATCAGGGGTATTATCCTCATTTCCGCCGGGCTGCTCCCCATCGGTTTCCCCGCCTTCTGTAGATGGGCCTGTTACTTCGGTCTTGTCCTCACCCTCAGCAGGGAGATCTGTATCAGGTGTCTTGTCCCCGCCATCAACGGGTAAATTCGTATCAGGGGTTTCTTCAGCCTCCCCGGCGGGAGTTTCCTCTTTATCCTCCCCGGTTCCTGTTTGATCTTCTTGTTTTTGGACAGAATCCCCATTTTCCGAAATACTGGGGTCTGCCCCATCTGTTGGCGCTGGGTCGTCTGCAAAAACAACCGCCTGGGCAGAAGTTGCCAGAATCGCCGCAGCCAGCAAAGCCGCCAAAATACGTCTCATGAATTTTCTCCTCCTAAAAATTGAACAATATATTCAATATCATGGTAAACGCAGAAAACCAGGTTTTTAAATTTGCCCCCCCCCCTGTCATATTTCAACTAATAGTTTAACATAATTCAACTATAAAATCAACTAATCGTTTTTATATATTAAACCAAATGTTGCATTAAATTATATAAAATTATTTGTATAAATTGTTTAAGGCGGTGTAAAACCATGACCGAAACGAACGAAAAAATCGGCGGTAAAATAAAAAAATACCGCACGTCAATTAAAATGACCCAGGCTGAATTTGCGGAACGCCTTGGGGTAACAGGCGCCGCCGTCTCGGCATATGAAAATGGGATCAGGCAGCCATCCTTTGGAATATTGGTAAAGATTGCAAATATACTTGGCACAACGACAGACGCGCTTTTGGGAAGAACCTCCAGTGAAGAAAAGACAATTAATGTCACTCAATTAACAGATAAACAGATTCATATTATAGAAAACCTAGTGACTACCTTTACCCAATATAACGACATGCAGAAGCTTATTTCTGAAAACGAAAATTTATAGCTTATATGCCTGTAATTAAACCTGTCCCTTTTCAGATTAGGTGATTGTAACGTTAATTATATCCCCTAAAATTGGGAAAAACAATACACAAATGCCGAAAACATAGTATGCTCCCAGTGGACTTATTGTGCAGTTTGACCAATCCGCTAAAAAAGCCATCCCTGTTGGAAAGACAGGGATGGCTTTTTCAAAATAAGGGATTCTAAAATTTAAAGAACGGGTTTATTTGCGCAGGTTACGGAATTTCCCGTCAAGGAATCCAAATTTCCAAACTAGGCCAGCCGCACAGAGCAGCGCAGCAGCAACCGCTAAAACAGCGGGCAGGCGGCTGCCTGATTTTTCCTGAACAGGGGATTCTTCCATTTGGACAGGAGCGGTTACTTCCTTAGAATCAGTGCTTTCTTTTTCATAAACCGCGCCTGTAGGAGCCGTTGGGGCCTGGGCCTGAACAACCTTAACGCCCTTTTCAGGGTCTTTAAAGGCAGACTGCGGGGCAATCATCTGGATCACATCGCCTACCCCGGTATTGGGGTTGGAGCTGTTGGAAGAAATGCCGCCGTTTTGGGTATTGGGGGCAGTTGTTCCGGCAGAAGTACCGGCAGTTCCGGCAACATTCAGTTTGGAAACGCCGTTATTGGTATTTGTATCAGCATAAAGTTTCGCAAGTTCGCCCATAGAGTAAGCTAATTTAATCGTATTGCCGCGGGGGGCTTTGACCTGATCGGAAGGAATCTTTACTTCCCTGCCGTCCTCGTCAACCAGAACCAGGGTCAGGCCGGAGCGTTCCGCCAAAGTATTGAGGATACGGGCAGGGACATTATAGCTGCCTGCCTCAATGCGGAGGGTATCACCCCTGCGGGCACTGTAAATAGCGCTCTGCACATCGTCCCAGAAATCATTTTCTTCCTGCTGGCGGAGCTGTGCAGGGGTGAGGGTGTCTTCGTCGTCATCGTCATCATCGTAAGAGGAGATAGAAGAGCCGGGCCTTGAGGGGGTGTCTGGCTTGGGATCAGGGGCTTTCCACGCCAAGACAAAGGGGCTTAGGCTGGTGACAGTAAAGGTAATGCCATTTTTGTTGACTAATATATTGACCTTCTCGCCTTTGCCGTCCTTAATATGGTACAGGCTGAAGGTAAAGTTTGCGTTAGTCCCATCTGGGAAGGGCAGACGAATTGTAATGGAACCTTTCGGCTGGACTTCTTCGCCGTCTGTTGTCTCAAGCCGGATTTCAATAGGCTTTTTTTCCATTGTGTCAGGAATATCGTTCTTAACAGCTTCTTCCACTTTTTCTTGGTCTTCCACAGGTTCAACAATCAGGGAAACATCACTGGATTCAACAGGCGTTTCGTTCCCCTCATCGTCTTTCTTTACCAGCTCGGTTTCATTGCCCTCTGCATCCTTGCCAAGTGAGACGGAAGGTGTGCCTGCATCATCAGAGGGATTATCAACAGAGACTTTGCTGGAAACAGTTACGGTAAAACCTTTCTCAGAGGTAATTTCACCATATTGATCCTTGTAGGTGACAGAAATTTCATGATTTCCGACCATGCCGGAACTAAACCCGGTGCAGGTAATTTCAGAAGCGCTCAGGGAAACCTCTTTTTCCACGCCGCTTGCCATGGTGACAGTAGCTATCCCACCAGTTAAATCAAGGGCTTTATCCTGGTTCAAGGTATAGTCCTTTTTGCTGGGTTCCGTTTTTACAACAATGCTCTTTGCAAAATCAACAACTTTCACCTGGAACTTCAAGGTACGGGTATAGCCGTTGTCATTGATTGTAAGAGTTACCTCTTGATCTCCCAATTTGGCGTTGTCAAAGCCTTGAAGCATATCCTTTGTAACGTCAAGGGTCTTTGTTTCTTTGTCCCCGCCGCCGAAGTCATATTCACAAACCACCTGCATAGCTGGCAGGTCTTCGCCGAACTTAACTTCTGCCGGTTCGCCTTTGAGGGTATCCACAGCCTTAAAGTCCTTTACATTGACTGTTACAGCGGCGGAAACGGGTTCATAAGTACCCTCTTCCGGTACAAACCGGACTTTAATTTCACTGCTTGCAGTTGTTCCAGGCTTCAGGGAAACAGAAAGCAGTCCATTTTCCGTAATGGAAGCATTGATTAATGTGGAATCACTGATGCTTTCAATCTCAAATTTACCTTTTGGAGCCGCGGAACCCTGGGGAGCAGAAACTGCGAGCTGTGCAGTAACAGGGTCGGTGCTTCCGCGGCGGATTGTAATGGTCGGGGCTGAGAAGGTCAGCTTTCCGGCGGTAATTGTCATAGAAGCGGTTTTTTCGCCGATAAGCTCATAGTTGGTATCAGCGATAGAAGCAGTTGCTGTATACTTGCCTGCTTTGATTGGGGTAGCTGTTTTACCGTCAGCGTCAGTATAGGCTAAGGATGCCTGTTGCTGCTGGCCCTTTACATCGGTATAAGCCGCAGTCATGGCCTTGGGGGAGCCGTCATAGGTGAATTCATTTGCCCCAAAGGTGACGGTTACAGGCTTGGGGGTGATTTCCGGTTTATCCTTAATATCAGTCGAATATTCAGGACCAGCTACATAAATTTTACCCCCAAAATCATAATTGGTGTTGAAATATCCACCGCTTATAGATTTTATTTGGATTTTTGTTTTTTCTTTTATACCAACATTCGCATCTGTAAACTCACCAGTGATTATAATGGTTGGCTTTGTATCCCCATCAATAAGCCCTTCAATTATAGGGGTTACAGTGGCTGTTGTTGTTCCATCATATTCTTTGTCGTGAACAACAGCAATAAATTTTACCGCTTTTTTTGTAATATTGGCTGTTGTTTCGGCAACTACGCCTTCTAATGTATAATTAGCGGCATCTTTTCCGGCTAATTCAACCCTATGGAGATTTACTGTTACCTTTTTATTAGTACCAACACGATTGTTATCCAAAACACCCGTAGTCGGTGCAGGATTAAGTTTAACTTCATCCGAACCTAAAACGCCGCTAAGAGTCGTTTCAACTGCAATGGTTGTTGTACCATCATATTCCCTGTCTGTTGCTTTTGCGGTCAAGGCAAGCGCCGCAGGGGTAATGGTATGGGTAAAGGTTGTTTCCCCTGTATAACCTGCTGTATCCAGGCGAACCGTTACAACATACTTACCAGCGTTCCGAACCTCTCCAGCCGCAGCGGAACTATCCTGAGCATATGTAGCAGTAAAATCCTCTGCAGTAAACTTAGTTCCATCTTCTGCTTGGGCAGTAATGCCATCTATACTGACACTCTGAACCTGTCCATTGTAAACAGACGTTGAATTCTCCGGTACACCGGAAAATGTAACGAGGGATTTGTCTACAACTTCTAATGTAAAAGCCTTTGTCTCTGATATATTATGTTCTTCATCAGAAACCGTTAAAACCGCCTGATATGTCCCAACTTCTTTTCCGGCCGCAGCCGTCACAGTTACAGTTTCAGCAGCTCCGTTGTCTAATGCCAAAGAGTCTTTGGAAAGTGTGAAAACGTCGTCCTTATCCAATGCAAGGGTTACATTCAAAGCCCCTGTGCCGGTATTGCTGATCTCAAAAGAGAATTCAGGGGTTTCTGTATACCCTGTTTTAACAGTTACGCTTTCTTTTCCTTCAATAGATAAACTATATGTTGGGCCAGCAACTGCATTTGGATCATACTTTGTCTCGCTGATGGGGCCAGGATAGCTAAAATCTATACTATTGTTGGTATAATTGGAACGGGCAATATGATCTTGCTCAAAAGTTTTTTCGGTAAATCCGGTTTCTTTTGTTCCAGTCAAAAAGTAAATATAACTTGTAGTGCTTTGATCATCCCATGTTGCATCAAGCGGATACCAATTTCCATCATCCATCTGGACATAATTCCACATATGCCCTTCCAGTCCGCCTGTAGAATTATAGGAATCACCCCAGCCAAGTTCGCAGGGAATCCCTTTTGCATCACAAATGGCTTTAAAGGCTTTCGCATATCCTTCGCAGACCGCATGATAAGGGGCAATTAATGCTCCGTTGGGATCATGTGCCATTTCACCGTTTAAATCATATGTGACCTGATCTATAATTTTATCGTGAATAGATTTAACCTTTGCATAGCGGTTTCCGCCCGTTACAGAAAAACTTGAAATAGCATTGGCTAGGTTAGATATCGCCTTACTCATTTCTTCAACAGTTGTGCCATATGCTGTATCAAAAGCATTTACGGAATTATTGTGCAGGTTAATATCAATCTTTGGAAGATCAACTGAACCAGTAACATATACTTGCACATTGTTACCCATTGTGCGAATAGATGCACTATATTTAGCGGAGGGACCGCTTGTTCTCAAGCATTTCGTAACCTCTACCCAGAAAAAAATTTCTGAATGATCTAAATTTATAGCATCATAAATAGACTGCATCTGCCTGTCTAAATCCAACTCATCTGTCATATTTTTTGAAATAACGGATGCTCTATTACTAAACTCTGTTTCTACTTTTTCGCTAATCTGTTGTTCAGTATACCCAGTTGCATCAAAATCAAATTTAATTGTTTCAGATTTATTTACTGCATAACTAGCCCCTACCAGCCAACCATCTGAATCTACTGTTGGGTTACTGACCTTGGCATATAGATCCTTATACAGCTCCTGTGCCCAAGGCTGAAGCTGTTGTCCATAAAAACCTAAAACACTGCTGCTGTTCGCCCTAGGGGCACGATGTAAGCCATTATTTCCAAAAGATTCCAAATATTCCGGTTCGCTGCTTGAAACATCTGGAACTGTTTTTACTTCATCAAAGGGAACTTCTTCCTCTTCAATTTTACCTTCTATTTTTTCAGGAAGAGCCTCATCCTGTTTTGGAAGCTCTGCACCTTCCGGCTTCTTCCCACCTTCGGGAAGATTTTCCCCGTCGCCCTCGGCAGGTTTTTCGCCTTCTGCGGGCTTTTCTCCCTCAACAGGCTTTTCATCCTCTGCGGGTTTGTCCCCGTCGGGATTCTGCTCCCCGCCCTCGTTGGCGTTATCCTTATCAGGATTTTCCTGCTCGTCATTTTCGCCGGGCTTCTCCTCCGGGATTTCGGGGGTTTCCGGTTCCTGTGTTTCATCAGGGGGTGTTTGTTGTTCTCCAGTTTCAGGCGGTGTAATTTCCTCCCCTAAATCCTCACTTGTACCCCCCCCCGTTGGATTTTCGGGGTTTTGGGGTTCCTGCGGCTCTTGGGTATCCGCTTGTTCCGCATCCTCTGGGGGCTGCTGTCCATCATCAACAGTATCCGCCGCAATGATGTTGTTCCCATCTGCCGGGTCTGCATCATCGGCAAAAACCGCGGTTTGAACCGAAGCCGCCAGCACAGCCGCCGCCAGAAGGGAAGCCAGAAATCGTCTCATGCTCATGTCCTCCTCAAAAATGTTATTCCAATCAACGCCTGCTGTCAGGACGCCAACAGAACTTCAATAAAAGCTTAAAGGCTCCCCTGGCAACTTGCCGCACAGGGAAGCCCTTATATAAAAAATATCCCCGAACCGCATCAATATGCGCCCTTATGAGTAAAAACAACGACGACGGTTTTCAAGATAAGTTTAATATCCAGCCATAAAGAACGATTCCTAATATATTCCAAATCCATCTCAATTAACTCATCGAATTTGGTATCGCTCCTGCCGGAAACCTGCCAGATACAGGTAAGTCCGGGTTTTACCAAAAGCCTTTGGGCCTGATATTCATTACATTGGTTCTGTTCATATGTAACCAAAGGCCGAGGCCCTACAATACTCATTTCACCTTTTAAAATATTGACAAGTTGGGGAAGCTCGTCAATACTTGTTTTGCGAATAAATCTTCCTACCTTCGTAATACGGGGATCTTCCGCTATTTTAAATAAAGGCCCGTCAGCCTCATTTTGGGCCAGAAGTTCATTCCGTCTTTTTTCCGCGTCAACATACATGCTGCGGAATTTATACATTCTAAAAACCTTTCCATTTTTTCCAGTGCGGTCTTGGGCAAAAATAACCGGACCCTGATCTTCCCGCTTAATTGCAATCGCCGTAATTAAAAAGAGCGGTGACAGCAGCACCAGCGCCGCTAAAGAACATACCACATCCATCAACCGCTTTAAGGTATCATAAAAAACTTTTTCCTTTGTTTGTACAATACTGCTATGAGCAATTTCCGCCATGTTTCGATTCTCCCTTGCCACTCGTTTTTCAATTTCCCTCTTTCTTAGTAGTTGCCTGCGTTTACCGTGTTCTATTATACCCTCAAATAGCAATTTGCACAAGCCCTAAATCTATAAAAACAGGATATACATGCAGTTGATTGTTTGTCTACTTTTGACAAATACCCCCCCCCCGATTTTAGCAAATTCCATAGTTCTTTCCATTCAGGGGACGGTTTGCCAAATCCATCACCAATTATAAATAACGGCTGTGCCGTTTTTTCACTATTTTGACCATCCTAAAATCTGTATCAGCCTATGTGCAGTATACGGATAAGCAGATGCTGGATAATAGAGCCGGTCTGCGGTATTGGAATGAATCAGGTAATCCACAAAATTCCCTTCCTTATCCCTTACAACTTCGGCAATTACCACAGTATGTTTCCAATCCCCTAAAGCGCCGAATTGAAGCAAATCCCCTGGTTTCCCGTCAAAATAGCTTCCATTCAAATCACATACCAAACCAAACCCAGTATTTTCCTGGGCATATTGATAAAACTCATTCACTCCAGCCCAGGAGGGAGAACGCCCCCAAGAAGAATTCCCAGCATTAGGGGTTTCGCTGAACCACTTCCATTGGGCATTTCCAACTGTATCCATGGGAATTCCGCCAGCCAAAAGCACTTGTGAAGCAAAATTATTACAGTTCCCCCCATAAATATCATATGCAGGCCAATCTGGATTTCTAACGCCGACCCATTTTTCAGAATAAGCCAATGCTTTTTGCCGGTCATAATCAAAATCCCATGTTTGTACTGGCTCTGCTGTTCCGCGGTATTCTGAACGTTCCTTCTCCCTTTGGGCAAGGTTTTTTCTTGCTTCTGACAAAATCCTGGCAACAATTCCCCTTAAAAGTTCCCTGGAGGCTTCTACATCTGTTTCCTTATTTTCATCCCTCACGCCCCATCGAAAAAGGTCAGACACCAACAAATGGAAATCTTCGTTCTGCCAATGTTTCGTCAGTTTCCATCCGTCTTCTGTTTCTTTCATATAAAAGGCATGTCCCATAGAAAGCGTTTGTGCGTTGGTTTCCGGCAGATATGCAAAATTCTGCACATTATTTTCTGTAACATAGACCATTAAATCCCCATTTTCCCTCAGCCGCTGTTCCCCTATGGTTATTTCATATGTACAATTTACCAGGCGCAGGTCTACCGGCTGCATTTTTCGGGTTTCTGTCAATACTTCAAAGGTTGCTGTGTGCATTGCTGCCTGGGCTTGGGATGCTCCATCGTCTGCAAATATCAGGGATATATCCTGGGGTTCCAGCAATGCCAACGACTCAAAATAATAGAAAAAATAATCTTCTATTAAACCTATCTGCTCTGCGTTTAACGCATCTTCGGGATTCTCCCCCAAAGAAACAGAGCCCTTTACCGGGACTTTTAACGCTTCCGGTACTGCGCGCTGTTTCTCTGGTACATCCGCCTTTTGCTGCAAAGGCGAAACCCGCAGGTTTGGGCCGCTGAATCGTTCCAAACTTTCTGAAATCGGATCGGCTGCATAGCAGGATGAGCCTGTATAAAATAAAAAGAGTAATACTAGCACCATGGAGATAGCGCGTCGTGATAATTGAAACATTGCCAAATTTCCTCCCGTTAGCAAATTTTGTCATTCAATGGCATATTCTTTAATAAAATTATACCGTATAATACAAAATTGAGTCAACCCAGAGAAAAAAATGGCAGTTCTTGCGCAGATAATCTAAATGGAGTATTATATTAACGTGGGGTCGGTAAAGCTCATTTGCGGGAGAAAGCTAAGACGAGTACAAGCTAGGGCGGATTAAAAAGGTTTCG
>CAOJXI010000019.1 GCA_948465665.1 uncultured Clostridia bacterium
TTTCTTCCGCTTCGTCCAACTCCGCAGAGTTGGACAGAGCTAAAAGTTTCCTCTTGCAGCCATCCAGCAAACCAACGGTTTGCGATGACGGCGTACCGAAAGCCGAAAAGCTAAAAATTCGTAGAACCCACGTTACATTAAGGAGAGAACATTATGACTCAATTACAGGAAATGGGGCAGCGCGCACAAAAGGCGGCGCGTATCCTCAATACAATATCTACAGCAAAAAAGAACGAAGCGCTTAACGCCATAGCAGAGCATCTAATCCGCTGCCAGACGGAAATACTGGAAGCCAACACAGAAGATATGGAAACAGCGAAGGCTTCAGGTATGAGCGCCTCACTGTTAGACCGCCTGAGCCTGACCTCCAAAAGATTAAACGCAATCGCCCAATCAGTACAGGAAGTGTCAGCGCTTCCAGACCCCATTGGGAAAATCATCGGAGGCGGAACCAATCCAAACGGTTTGCGGATTGAAAAGATTTCCGTCCCTTTAGGGGTAGTGGGTATGATATTTGAAGCCCGCCCCAATGTCACAGTAGATGCGGCAGTCCTTTGCCTGAAATCGTCCAACGCCAGTATTTTAAGGGGCGGCAAGGAGGCAATACGCACCAGTTCGGCATTAGAGCAGGTTATGCGGAATGCTTTGGAATCCGTCCAGCTTCCGGCGGACTGTATCCAGCTTGTAAAGGATACATCCAGAAATTCCGCACTGGAAATGATGAAGCTCAACGGGTATTTAGATGTATTAATTCCCAGGGGCGGAGCGGGGCTAATCCGTTCAGTGGTGGAAAACTCTACTGTCCCGGTAATTGAAACCGGAACTGGGAACTGCCATGTTTATGTAGACAATTCCTGCGATATTGAAATGGCTTGCCGGATTGTAGACAATGCAAAAACTTCCCGCCCGTCCGTTTGCAATGCTATTGAGAATGTCCTGGTACATCGGGGGATTGCAGACTCTTTCCTCCCGCTGATGAAAAAGGCATTAGACACGCACCATGTGGAACTTCGCGGATGCCCGGAAACAGTTCGGATTTTGGGCAGCTGCGTAACTCCGGCATCTGAGGGGGATTATGATACTGAATTTTTAGATTACATTTTGGCTGTAAAGGTAGTCAATTCCTTAGAAGAAGCCATCCAGCATATCAACACCCACGGCACCCGCCACAGTGAGTGCATTGTCACCAATGATTATGCAAACAGCCGAAAATTTGTCAATGAAATAGATGCGGCGGCTGTGTATGTAAACGCCTCTACGCGTTTTACTGATGGAGGGGAATTTGGTTTGGGGGCTGAAATTGGAATTTCCACCCAAAAACTCCATGCCAGGGGCCCTATGGGTTTAAACGAGCTTACTTCTTATAAATATATTATAGAAGGAAATGGGCAGATTCGTTGACCTTCCCTTGTCCTTTACCCTCTATTTTATGAAAGGAAGAATTATTTTCATGGCAAAATCAAAAAAAGAAATTCGGACAGCTATAACTGGGGGCATTGTCCTAATCCTTGCTGTCATTGGAGCGGTTTTCCTGATTGCAACCTCTGTAAAAGCAATTCAAAACCTTATGAGCCATTCCAGCCAGAATGAAGAACTGGAAAATACCCTCCTGCCAGTCCTGATGTTTGACCCTGCCCCTTTTGATTCCCTTGAAACAGCCGATCCGATTATGCTGCTTCAATCCTCTATTTGGTCAGCCATTTTGAGCGATACCAGCGGTAAATATACGATTGAATTGGGCCAGTCCCTTAATGTTTCTGAAACAGATGTGGACGCTGCCGCTGTTAAACTTTTCGGCCCGGATGTTAAACTGAACCATCAAACTTTTGGAGAACTGGATTTAAGCTACTACTATGATGAATCAGGACATGCTTATTATATCCCCCTTTATACCCAGGTGGGCGTTTATGTCCCTAGAATCGAAGATATTCAGAAAGAGGAAAATGATTCCTACACTCTTACTGTGGGGTATGTGTCCCCTGGCAATGGCGTTACTGTTTCGCTGGATATTACTGGAAACAAACCGGATAAGTATATGTTATATGATATAAAATACAATCGGGATAAACAGTATTATTATATAACAGCCATCCGCAACGCCGCACGCCAGGAGGGGATGGAGTTCCATGAAATGACAAATAACAGCAGCCAGCCGCAGGGGACAGTATCAGGAGAATAATATGAAAACAGGGAGATTTGCCCCTACTCCCAGCGGGAGGCTGCATCTGGGGAATATTTTCTGTGCCCTTCTTGCATGGGCCTCTGTAAAATCCCAGGGCGGAAGGGTTCTTTTGCGCATTGAGGATTTAGATCTTGAAAGGAGCCCGCGCGCTTTTGCAGACCAGCTGGAATCTGATCTGCAATGGCTTGGCATGGCCTTTGATGAGGGCGGGAGTTCCGGCGGGCCCCATCAGCCATATTACCAGAGCGAACGGTTTGAACTTTATGAAACCCTTTTGCATCAGGTTGAGAAGGCGGCGGAGATATATCCCTGCTTTTGCAGCCGGGCTTCCCTTCATGCTGCGTCTGCCCCTCATCTGTCTGATGGAAGGATCCTTTATCCTGGAACCTGCTATGGCTTGCCGCCGGAAACGGTTCAGGAAAAGAAAAAGCATCGTCTGCCAGCCTGCCGGGTTCATGTACCGGATAAAACCATTTCCTTCACAGATGGCGTTCAGGGCAATGTATCGGCTTTCCTTCCCAGGGACTGCGGAGATTTTGTAATCCGCCGGGCTGATGGAGTTTTTGCCTACCAGTTTGCAGTTGTGGCGGATGACGGGCTTATGGGGGTAAACCAGGTTGTGAGGGGAAGGGACTTATTGGAATCTACTCCCATCCAGATTTGGCTTTTTGATACTTTGGGGTTTCCTGTGCCGGAGTTTTTCCATGTCCCATTGCTTCTTGATCCTGTGGGAAACCGGCTTTCTAAACGGGACGCTGCCTTAAATTTGTCCGCTTTGCGGGAGAGGTTCCAACCAGAAGATATTATTGGCCTGCTGGCGTTTTTAGCTGGCCAGATTCCAAAGTGGGAGAAAATTACACTGCCGGAACTTGCAGGAATTTTCCAGTGGGGAAAAGTACCGAAAGACGACGTTTTTCTTCCTGAATCTATCTATGGATAGAAAAATATACAGCAAAAATTGAAAGGGGATCTTCTATGTCAAGCCAAATGGATCCGCGCTTAACTACTACAGACCTGCACGCCGCGCAGACAGGTATTCACTTTACAAACGAAAGCACCGGAAAATTTTCCGGCGGCGACCAGGGAAACGGTACCTACCGGAATTTAATCCTGTTTGCCGATTATTCCGATCCTGATGTAATCCGTGTCGGGGATACCTTTTATATGGTTACTTCAACGTTCCACCTGAATCCGGGGATTACCATTTTAGAATCTAAGGATTTGGTAAACTGGGCCTTTGTGGGGCACGCCATAGAGGATATAGGAAAATTGTCTGAATGTTTTTCCTTTAACTCCATGAGCGGCTATTCATGCGGCATCTGGGCCCCATCTATCCGCTATCACGACGGGATGTTTTATATCCATGTAGGCGGGCCTAAAATTGGTTTGGTTGTCTGCAAAGCCAAAGATATCCGCGGCCCTTGGAAAGTAAAACGCATGAAATTTCAAAATCCCTGGATGGGTACTAAACTAATTGACTGCTGCCCTTTATGGGACGATGACGGAAAAGCCTATTTTGCAGCCGCGGAACCCAATAAGTCCGCTGACAGGAAATGGTATGACTACCATATATATTTATTTGAAATGTCCTCTGACGGGGAAACGCTGCTGGACAACGGGGTTGTAATCCATGGGGGATTTACTACCGAAGCAGTCAAGCTTTACAAATACAATGGTTACTATTACGTTTTCTATTCTGAAAACGCAGCAGATGAAAACAGGGTGCGGACACAGTTCGCCGCCCGTTCTAAAAATATTTATGGGCCTTACGAACGCCGCAAGCTGATCCACACCCATGGGGGAACTGACAAGAGCCCCAACCAGGGCGGGTTGGTGGAAGCCCCTGACGGAAGCTGGTGGTTCCTCTGCCACAGGGAAGATGATGTTCCCCGCTCTGCGGTTGGTCGCCAGTTGATGCTTTTGCCTGTATCCTGGAAAGACGGCTGGCCGATTATTGGCGTTGACCAGGATGGGGATGGCGTTGGCGAAATGGTTTGGGAATACAAAAAGCCTGTCCAGGGTTACGGCCCTTATCTCCCTGCCTCCAGCGACGATTTCGACAGTGTAAATTTAGGGGCACAGTGGCAGTGGAACCAGCAGGATCGCAAAGATAAATGGTCTTTGACCGCGCGCCCGGGATTTTTGCGGCTTACTGCCTGTAAACCGGTATCCCCCGGCGGATTCTACCGCGCCCCTAATACGCTGACACAGCGGCTTATGGGTGAAACAGGCAGCGCCACTATAAAATTAGACGTTACAGGGATGGAAAACGGGCAGTATGCAGGTATCTGCCTGCTTTCAAAGCCTTCGCTGCTGTTGGGAATTTATATTGAAAACGGCTGTAAAAAAATCCGTTATCAATATACTTATTGGGAAGCCTTCCATGATTCCGAATCTAAAGCATATGAGGACAATTTCTTTTGTGAGGATATTTGTGAATTTACCGGGGATATTGTTTATTTGAGTATGGAGCATAATGGGAATAAAGCCCAGCTTTCCTTTAGTATGGATGGTGAAAAATTTATTGCAGCGGATACGCCGAAGCAGTTTGCTTTCTTTGCCTGGCGAGGAGGCCGCGTTGGGATGTTTTCCTATAATGAATTCCAGGACGGCGGAAATGCGGATTTTGATTGGCTGCACTATCAAATAGATGCTGATGCTACCTTGGCTGGGGCAATATAAAAGATACTCCTAAAATTCGATTTGCCTAATCCCCAGATAATTCTGGAAAGGACTTAATATGGATATCACCTTACATTATTAGGAAGCAGGAGAGGGGGAGCCTTTGATCCTCCTCCACGGCAATGGGGAAAGCGGGGAGTATTTCCGGCATCAAATCATGTATTTTTCGCCAAAATACCGCGTCATTGCGGTGGACACCCGCGGGCATGGGAAATCCCCCAGAGGAACCGCTGCCTTTACCATTCAGCAGTTTGCCAACGATTTAAAGGAGTTTATGGATCAGTTGGAGATTGCCAAGGCGGTTTTACTCGGCTTTTCGGATGGGGCAAATATTGCCATGAAATTTGCCTTGGGCTGTCCCGGCAGGGTACAGGCGCTTATCCTTAATGGCGGGAACCTGAACGCTGCCGGTGTCAAAAGGTCTGTACAGCTGCCCATTGAAATCGGCTATCGGATGGCGAAGCGCTTTGCGGAAAAATCGGCGGATGCCAGGGCCAATATGGAACTGCTGGGACTGATGGTAAACGATCCGAATATCCCTGCCGCCCGGCTTAGGGAGATTCATGCGCCGGTGCTTGTCATCGCCGGGACGCGGGATATGATTAAGAAAAGCCACACTGAGGAAATTGCGCGGAGCCTTCCCAATGCCAGGCTGGCGTTCGTCAGAGGGAACCACTTTGTGGCGGCAAAGAATCCCCAGGCATTTAACAGAATCGTTGACATTTTTTTAGATCAGTTGTAGTAGAGGAGTTCTGAATGAAAATAGAGAACAATATTTTGAAATATTATTTGAGTAACGTATACTTTATCACCGGCACAGCCTATGCGGGGAAATCCACCATGGCCAAAATGCTGGCGGAAAGGTATGATATGGTTTGCTGCGGTGAAAACTACCACACCCCGGTATCGAATATTGTCGCGGTTCCGGAGGCCCAGCCGGGTTTGTGCTATACCAAAAACCTGACCGACTGGAAGGAGTTTGTCACCCGCTCCCCGGAGGAGTACGAACGCTGGATCTTCAGCACCGCAAGAGAGGCCGCGGAATTTGAGGTGGCCGAGCTTCTTTCCCTTCCAAAGGACAGAAGGGTGATTGTGGACACCAACATTCCCATTGAGATTTTAAAGGAGATTTCGGATTACCATCGGGTCGCGGTTATGCTTTCCCCCCAGGCCATGAGCGTGGAGCGCTTCTTTGAGCGGGAGGATCCGGAGAAGCAGTTTCTCCTCCGGGTAATAGAGAGCTGCGACAATCCCCAGGCGGTTATGGAAAACTACAAAAGGGGACTGGCGTTAATCAACAGTCAAAAGAATTACGACGAATACGCTGCCGGCGGATTTTTCACGCTGGTTCGGGAGGATGACGGAACGGATACCCGTGAGCAGGTTTGCGGGATTTTAGCGGAGCATTTTAGGCTGGATGCTTAATTGGGTTGGAAAGATTTATGGGCACACCGCTTAAAAACGGTGTGCCCATATTTTGCTGTTACACGGATATCTGTTCAAATTGTATCGTTATTGCTTCTTTAATTTTACTATGATTTTTGGCTCCTGATAGCCGTGAAGCCATTCCTCTAATGTTTTGATTGGAATACCGGTTGCAGCAGAGATATTTTCAATGGGCATTCCGAGTTTATGGAGTTTTTTTGCGATTGCCTTTTCTGCTACCTGCTTTGGTACCTGCTCCTGTACCTCTTTTCGCGCCTGTATTACCCTTTGGTTTGCCTCCTGGATTAAGAACCTGTATTCACAACCGTTGGACACTGTCTGAACGGTCTTTTTCCCGCCATACTGCTTGTCTGGCGGGAAAAATCCTCGTCCATCCAGCATCCTCGTTATGAATACAGGTTCTAACTCATATTTTCAGGCCTTCATTGCGCTTTCCTGGCTAAACAGTGTAGACATAATATCAATTACCTTCCTCCCGGCAAACAAGATTGTGCTATAATGGTCTCTGAAGCCATTATAGCACAATTACAGCTAAAAGACCATTCCTTTATGCCTTGGTATAGTACTGTGCCTGAGCAGTCCACAGCTTGTAATACTTGCCGCCGGTGTCTGCCAGAAGCTCCTCATGGCTGCCTGTCTGGATGACTGCGCCCTGGTGGAAAACCGCGATCTTGTCGCAGAATCGGCAGGAGGCCAGGCGGTGGCTGATATATACCGCAGTTCTGTCCCCGGCGATTTCGTTGAAATTGCTGTAAACCTCGTACTCGGAAACCGGGTCAAGGGCGGCGGTAGGCTCGTCAAGGATAATAAAGGGCGCGTCCTTGTAGAGTGCGCGGGCAAGAGCGATTTTCTGGGCCTCCCCGCCGGAAATTTCCACCCCGGATTTGTCGTATTTCTTGTAAAGATAGGATTCGGTCCCCTCGGAGAAGGCTGAGAGCCGCTCCCCGAAGTTCGCCTTGGTCAGGCATTCCCTCACCTTGTCCGCGTCAAATTTTTTGTTGGAGGCCACTACCTCTCCCAACTTGAAGGGAAACAGCTGGAAATCCTGAAACACCACGGAAAAAATAGACATATACTCGTTGTAGTCGTATTTCTGGATGTTTACCCCGTTTAAGAGGATTTCCCCCTCTGTGGGATCGTACAGGCGGCAGAGCAGCTTGATAAAGGTGGTTTTGCCAGAGCCGTTCATTCCCACCACAGCCAGCTTTTCCCCGATTTTGAATTTTACGTTCACATGGCGCAGGGCGTAAGCGTCAGTGTTGGGATATTTGAAGGATACATCTTTAAACTCAACGTCATATTCGTTGTCGTCCCTTTTCTCAACAGTCAAGGTTCCCTTATACATATTGTTGGGGATGTCGAAATACTCAAAATACCGTTTCAGATAGTGGTTGTTGTTAAAGGTTTTCTGGACTGCCTCTGTAAAACCAACCACTGCTTCCATCATCAGCATGACACACGCCACATACTTGGCAATATCCCCCACGGAAATGCCGCCGGACAGCGCCGCAAAGATTAAAATCCCATACAGTCCAAATTGGAACGCATATTTTAAAATCTCTGTTGGCAGCGTCCATAGGGCGCTGCTGCATGACAGCTTAAGAAATCCATGATAATAAGTCATGTCAATTCCCATTTTTTCATCCGCTAGGTAATCATTCATAGCATACAGCCGGATGTCCTTGCCTGCGCTGTAATTGTCTATATACGCATAGAAGGCGCGATCCACAGTATTCAGGTCAACGCAGGAACCCCAAAATTTTTGTTCCATTTCAGCGATTTTTGAAACCGACTGCATGGACACAGCCAGTGTGAGGATAAAGCCCGCAGCCAAAGCCAGCTTATACCATAATGAAAGAGAAGGAAGCACAAAAAACGAAGCGGTTAAGGCAAGGGATGCAATTATTTTGGTTCCGTTGGCGATGAGCTCTTTCATATTGTACAGCATACTGTATAAATTGAACCCGGTCTGGTTTTCCCTTCGTATCCTGTGTTTTTGACGGGCTACTTCCGGGTCTTCTATGGATGCGTATGCCATTTTCATGGCCTTTTCGGAGAACATCCAGTCTTGGCTCCGGTAGAAGGAGTTTTCACAGGTTTCCTTGAAGCAGGCGATCCAGGTGGTCAATAATTTTACCATAAACACAAGGCCGACGGTCAGCAGCACATATTGGACAATGACTGAAAGCGGTTCTCCCCCATGCAGTGCGTCAATCAGCTTTGCAGAAAAGTAAAGGGGAATATAACCTGTAAGCGAGGACAAAACAGTTTCCAGAACCAAGTATATGGTATAGCATTTATCCAGCTCCATAGACAGCCTGAATCCCCTTTTGAAAATATGGATGTGTTCTTTCAGCTTCATTTTTCGCCGCCTCCCCTTTCGCTGCCGTCATCCTGGTTCTGATCCTGATACCAGCAGCTTTGAATCTCAAACATCTCCTTGTATTTTCCGCCCCGCCGAAGCAGTTCCTCATGTGTCCCCTCCTCGCAGATTTTCCCCTTATCCAGCAAAAGAATCCTGTCACAGAAAGAAGTGGACGCTAACCTGTGGGAGATAAACAGCGAGGTTTTATTGGCGCACATCTCATTGTACGCCCTATAAATATTGCTTTCCGCGATGGGGTCAAGGGCAGCGGTGGGTTCGTCCAGCACCAGGACAGGGGCGTCTTTATAAAGGGCGCGGGCAAGCATCAGCTTTTGGGCTTCCCCGCCGGAAAACTCGGTGCCGTCTTTGTTGACCCTCTTATCCAGCTTGGTGTTAATCCCATGTGGGAGGGCGTCTATTTTATCCCCCAGCCCTGCCAAGCGGATACATTTTTCCGCCCTGTCCAGGTCGGTTTTCTCTGTATAGGTGCCGGAAACCGTTTCCGCCAGGGAAAAGAAAGCAGTGCGGACATCCTGGAAAACCGGGGACAGCAGGCGGTAGTAATCCTCCCGCTTGAAATGGCTGATAGGAATCCCGTTTATCCGTATTTCGCCGGAGGTGGGGCGGTACAGCCCGCACAGCAGCTTGACCACCGTTGTTTTGCCCGCCCCGTTTACGCCGATCAGCGCCAGCTTTTCGCCGCGGCGTATGGTAAAGGACAGATTGTGTATGGTATCTTCCTCTGCCCTGTCGTAGCGGTAGGAAACACGGTCAAACACAATTTCCGGCAGGGAGGACAGATGATCCTCTGCTTTCGCCGCGCCGGAGCCGTCATGATCGGGATAGTATGCATAGTCCCGGTAATCACAGATAAGTAGGCTGTTGGAATGAACCTTGTTCCAGCAGTCGATAATGCCGCCAACCCATGTGGCAAAGGAAGAAATCGCCGCAAAGTAAAGGACAAACTGGCTGATGGAAATTTCATTTTTCAGCATCATGGAGATCAGCAGCGCATACGCGCCCCCGTCACGAACCAGGATGACGACAAGGTCTGCGGCACGGGAACCGGCTTTGCGGACAGCTTCCTTTTTCCCCCACATAATATTTTGGGCGGATAACTCCCGGTAACGCTCTTCAATCCATTGGGACATCCCATAAATGCGAATATCCTTGGCGCTGGCAAAGTCGTCCGGGAGTTCTTCCACCAATCCCAGTTTGCGGCCCAGATCAGCCCTTTCGGGGCGGTGTTTATATTCCCATTGATTGAAAGCCCGTACTGCAACCAGGTTTACAACAGGGGCTATGGTCAGCAGCGGAACCAGCCATGGGCTGGCAAAAGAAATCACTGCTCCGAACAGGAAATACCCAAGGATATTTTTAACCATCCCGAACTCATTGGTGACAATATCCGAAACAGGCAGCTTATAGTTCCACATCTGTGTCGCTCTTTCTGCCCGGCTGGCAAGATCCCGGACTTCCTTTTTTTCATAATCCTGATAGAATATGGAGAGCTTTTTGCGGGTGATAATATCCGCCAGCCGGTTCTTGTAAAACTCAAGCTTGGCTGACTGGATATATTGCAGCACTTTTTGCAGGATACCGCCCACAAACATGGCGGCCATGACCAGCCCCACTGCCATAAGGGCGTGTTCCAGCGTTTGTCCCTCCGTCACTTCTGACACCACAAGGGAGGGAAGATATATACCAAGGTACTGCATCCCAATTTCAACGGGGATCAGCAGGATGATGATAAAAAATGCGATGGGGCTGTATTTAACCAGCATCCTTGCCGCCCACAGGGAATTGTCAAGGGCGGAATGGCTTGGTTTTTTCTTTTTGTCCATTTTGTCATCTCCTTTTTTATGAGACTGTATAATATTGGGCCTGGGCGTTCCACAATTCGTAATACTTGCCGCCGCTGTCTGCTAAAAGTTCCTCGTGGTTCCCGGTCTGGATAATCCTTCCCTGATGGAATACGGCGATTTTGTCGCAGAACCGGCAGGATGCCAGACGGTGGCTGATATATACCGCCGTCCTGTCCCCGGCGATTTCGTCAAATTTGCTGTAAACCTCATATTCCGAAACCGGGTCAAGGGCTGCTGTCGGTTCATCCAGTATGATAAACGGCGCGTCCTTGTACAAAGCGCGGGCAAGGGCGATTTTCTGGGCTTCCCCGCCGGAGATTTCCACCCCGTCGCTGTCAAAGTTCTTATACAAGCTGGTTTCTATCCCCTTTGGCATAGTTCCAAGGCGTTCCCCAAAGCCCGCCTTTTCCAGACAGGCGAGAACTTTTTCACGGTCAAACTCCGCGCTTGCCGCCACGTTCTGCCCAAGGCTGAAGGAAAACAGTTGGAAATCCTGGAAAACCACCGAGAAAATAGACATATACTCTTGGTAATCATACTTTTTGATGTTCACATCATTTAAGAGGATTTCCCCTTCCGTTGGGTCGTACAGGCGGCAGAGCAGTTTAATAAAGGTGGTTTTGCCGGAGCCGTTCATTCCCACCACAGCCAGCTTTTCCCCGACTTTGAACTTGATGTTTACATGGCGCAGGGCGTAAAGGTCAATACCCGGATACTTGAAGGAAACGTCTTTGAATTCCACATAATATTCGTTGTCGTCCCGTTTTTCTACGGTCAGGGAACCCTGGTACATTTTGTTGGGAATGTCCAGATATGCAAAAGTCCTTTTCAGGTGGCGGCAGTACAAAGTATTATCGGACAGCATAGCCCACAGCTCCCGGATGCCGTCCCCCATTTTGGAAAGCACCGAGACATACTGTACAATATTCCCAACGCCGAACGCCCCGAAAAACGCCTTGACCACCACAAAGAGATAGCAGGCCATATTGGATACCCCCACCAGCAGAGAAGAAAGAGCGGGATACAAACACCGCAGAAAATCGTATTTATCCTCTTCTTTGCTGTTTGATCCAATGGAAAATTTTTTCATTGTTTTTTCTGCAATCTCACTTTGGTTATAAATTCGGATATCCTTTGCTTTTTCAAGGTTTTTGGGTAGTTTATATTGAAAAAAGGTATATACCCGGTTAGAATAGGTTTGATTCCTTCCAGTCTTTTCAAAAAGCAGGTCGCTTTTATTCACCGCCTTGTAATTGCCGTAACCGCTCAGTACAATGAAAAACAACAGGGCAGCGATCCAGACAGGATGATCCATCAAAGGATTTCCAGTTTTGGATGTGAATAGGGAAACAGTCATAGCAACTGAAGTTGTTATATTTACCAAAACCCGCACCAAAAGGGGCGTACCGAATACAAGCTGGGGCAGACCATAGCCGAACATGAAAAGGTGTTCATACAGTTTCTTATGCTGATGCTGTATCTGTGCGCTTTCGTTATCCGGGAAATCCATGGACATTTGTTTGTCGGCAAGCATTTTTCTAAACCATTCCCACATTTCCGTTTCTTTTTTTCTACATATTTCCCTCATGGCGGTTTTCAGGATATAGCAGATAAAATTAAATAGTACAATACCGGCTACATATAAAATAACCGTTTCCGCCCTGCGCAGGCCATACAGCTCGTTGATGATCCTGGCCGAAAACCAAACCGAAGCAAAGGGCTGTATGGCGCTGACCGCTTCGGTCAAGACCTCGATCCGCATCAGGCCGGGGCAATAGTGGTTGATGATTTTAAATCCCCTTTTGGGAAGCTCTATGCGTTCTTTGATAGAAAATTCTTTCATTCTGCCGCCTCCTCGTTCCGGGCTTTCTCCCTGTAATATTTCGCCTGTATATCAAATAATTCACAGTATTTCCCCTTTAATGCAAGCAGGCTTTCATGAGTGCCTGCTTCACAGATTGCCCCGTTGTCAATCAAAATCACCCTGTCACAAAAGCTGGTGCTTGCCAGCCGGTGGGAAATAAAAAGGGCAGTCTTTCCACCGCTGAACCGGCTGTAATTCTGGTACATCTCGCTTTCCGCAATGGGGTCAAGGGCGGCTGTGGGTTCATCCAGAACCAGAAGCGGGGCGGATTTATACAGGGCGCGGGCAAGCAGAAGTTTCTGCGTCTCGCCGCCGGAAAGCTCAATGCCGTCGTCGAAAATTTCCCGTCCAACCTGGCTGTTTACCCCTTGGGGAAGCTGCTGGACTTTATCCCAAAGCCCGGCGGTTTTCAGGCATTGCTCCACCTTGGCGGGATCCAGCTTTTCCGGGACTGCTTCCGCCACGATTTCCCCAATGGAAGCGGGAAGGATGCTGTACTGCTGGAATACCGCCGAAACCAGCCTGTAATATTCCGGCCTGTTGTATTCCCGGATATCCACGCCGTCATATAATACCTGTCCGCCCGTGGGATCGGTCAGGCCGCAGATGAGTTTGACTAGGGTTGTTTTGCCCGCCCCGTTTAAGCCCACAACTGCCAGATGTTCGCCGGGGGCAATTTTCAGGCTGAGATTATGGAGGGTATCTGTTTCAGCCCCTTCGTATTTGTAGCTGACATTTTTCAGTTCTATCTCTTTGGGAAGCCCGTCTGCTGGAAGCGGCCTGCCGCCTTCCCTGCGGTAAGTATCAGGGTATTCCAGGTAGGAACGGTAATAGTTTACCTTCTGGTTCCACTGGTTCAGCTCGGACAGCCTGGCGAAGATGCAGTCCATCCAAGCGGAAAATCCCGTTACCACACCGACATACAGCACAAAATCCGCAACAGTAATTTGCCCCCGCCAAATCAAAACAATTAAATACAGATACACGGCAGTCTCCCGGATCAGGGACACCCCGCCACCATAGACAGCGTTTCCAAAAAGTTTCCGGGTCAGCCGCTGGTACCATCCGGCAAGGCCGGCCATGTTCTCATTATAGATATCGGAAAACCATTTTGCCATATGGTAAAGCCGGATATCCTTGGCGGAACGAAGCTCCCCAGCGTTTCCCGAAATGTACTCCATCCGCTGCTTGTAACTGACTCTTTCCCCGTTCTGCTTCTCCATCCACTGGACAATCCTCCTGTTGAGAAAATACCCGGCGGAAGCCGAACCCACTAAAAATATAACAACCAGAATATGCAGTTGGGAGAGGATGCCCCAATATACCGATAGCCCAAGTATACCGGTCAGCAGTTCGGGTAGGGTGGAATATATAATAAGCAGCGGCGAACGGGGGCCGTTGCAGGCATACATGCTGTCTGACTGTAATTTTCTGAATACTGCATTTTCCTGATTTCTGTAATCGGTGGTCATTCCTTTTTGAACATGATCCCCAACATAAACATCCAATGCGGCAAATCTGCGAAAACGTATATACTGGGTAAGAAACCGGCTTGCACAGGTCAAAAGGGCAATGCCGCCCGTAAAGGCAAGCACTACTATAACTAAATCCCGCAGGCTGTTCCCATAGGATATTCTATCCAATACCACTTTCGGCAGGTAGGTTGTCAGTACGGGAAGGGTCACATTGACCGCAATCAGCAGCATACACCATACCAAAATGGAAAACCGAATCCTGGCGGTATTGCAGATACAGTACCAGATATTTTTCACAGTTGAATAATGGGTGCCGTTTAATTCATCATTGACCGGCAGTTTTTTTGTTTTCATAGAATTGAGCCTCCCTTCGCCTGTATTCTACCACAAAACGTTCCCAAAAAGAAAATTCGCGCACCAACTGTATCTGTCAGTACACGAATTGCAGTTATTCAACAGCAGGAACCAGGAATTCCGAGGTAAACGCCCCTTCCTCGCTGTTATATTTACACCATCCGCCATGGCCTTCCAATATAGCTTCTGCCCGCCGCAGCCCAAAGCCGTGGAATCCCTTTTTGCGGGACAGGAAAAATTTCCCGGTTTTCTGTTTCTTCGCCCCGGCGGAATTGAGCATGGAAAAGTAGAGCATCTTTCCCTTCATCGCCATGTAAAGCCGGATAAAACGCTTTTCCGGTACATTCTGGCAGGCTTCAATGGCATTATCCAGCAGGTTCCCTACAATAATGCTCAGTTCCGCATCGGTAATGGTAAGGTGGTCGGGGACAGACGCTTTTACTGTCACCGCGATATTTTCCGCTTTTGCCTGGGAGATTTTAGCGGATAAAATCGCGTCAAGGGAGACATTCCCTGTTTTCAGCAGGGTGTCTACATTCATAAGCTGATGGTCAAGTTCTTCAATATATGCCAGCGCCCGTTCCAATTCCCCGGCTTCCAACTGCCCTTTCAGGGTTTGCAGATGGTGGTGGAAGTCGTGCTTGTAGCCCCGCATTTCCGTATAGATGCCCTTTACCTCTCCCAGATGCCTTTTTGACTGCTCTGTCTGGTATTCCACCAGCTTTAAGTAAGTTTTCTTTCTCATCCTGCCGCCCTCAATTCCGTTCGATAAACGCCCGGTTAATATCGTCGTATTTCCCCCGAGCCAAAGGAAGCTCTGCCCCGTTATCCATACAAATTGTATTCCTTGCTATCCTTACAATGTGTTTGAGGGACGCCAGATAGGAACGGTGGACACGGTAAAAATCCCCGCTGACCCTCTCCGAAAATGCGGAAATGCTTTCCTTTGTTTTATAGTCCCCTTTTGGGGTATGGATTATAATGTAATGCAGCAGGGATTCCACATATATAATTTCAGATTCCCAGAGTTTGACCGTTTCGCTTTCGCAGGCTACCACCAGGGAAGGCGGTTCCACTGAAAGCTTTTCCGCGGCCCTGGAAAGCACCGGCAGCAGCTTTTCCTCTGTAATGGGCTTGATAAGGTAATGAAGGGCGTTTACCTCATACCCTTCGCCGAAAAACTCAAAGTGGGAGGTTATAAAAATAATTTCCGCCCGCTTGTTGTCCCGGCGGATACGTTTAGCAAGGTCAACGCCGGACATCCCCTGCATTTCCACATCCAACAGGAGGATGTCATAGGTTTTTTCTTCTTCATAGTCAAAAAGAAACGCTTCTGAGGATGTGAAGGATTTGATTTCACAAATATGGCTGGATGCCGCCCCCCATTTTTCGACAATGGAGCATATTGTTTTACCTTGGTCTGGTTCGTCGTCGCAGACTGCTATTTTTATTTTCATCGGATACCACCGCCCTTGTGCGCGAAGATATCTTCATTATAACACAGTATTGTAAAAAATGCTCCCTGAAAATTTAGATTGTGTATTTGCGGGGAAATGTTGCTATACACAATTTGTTTCTGCCAATTTTTCTGTTGGTACACTCCCTGCCTCTCCTGAAAAGGGAGGTGCCGCCGCAGCGGCGGAGGGGTTGCACCACATCGTATGACTGCAAAGCTTCTAAGCAGGCTCTTAGGTACGCCATCGTGGCAAACCGTTGGTTTGCCACGATGGCTGCAAGGCGGAAACTTTCCTCTTTGTCCAACTCTGCGGAGTTGGACAAAGAGGAAGAAAGCCCGCTATAATGGGGATGCCCGCCCTAAGCTGGTTCCAGTCCCAGTCTTATACCACCCCCGAAGCAATTCCAGCGGGCTTTTTATTTTGAATACTGACGAAACGGTTAGTTATCAGCCTCTTAGGTAAGGTTTCCGTTGGCTTTAAGCTCGCTGGGGTATTTCGCGCCTGCGGGCGCGACCAGGAGGCTTTTTAGGAAAGCCCCCTGGACCCGAAACCTTTTTAATCCGCCCTAGCTTGTACTTGTCTTAGCTTTTCCCCGCCAATTAGCTTTTTTCCCATGAATCAACAAAAGGGCTTGCATTTTTTCAAATTTTGTGATAACATCTATACGTTATGTAAAATTCCTTAAAATTGAAAGAGGTGACTGACAAATGAAACAGGCAATTCATCCTAACTACGAGCCAACCACCATTACCTGTGCTTGTGGTGAAGTAATAGAGACACGTTCCACAAAGAAAAATATAAAGGTGGAAATTTGCTCCAAATGCCATCCATTTTTCACAGGCAGACAGAAACTGGTTGATTCCGGCGGACGTGTAGATCGTTTCAAAAGACGTTTTGGAATGGGCAAATAAGGTTCATGTAAGATATAGGCTGTTATCAGGAGCGGCGCGCAGAGCAAAGGGGGAATCCCTTTGCTGCTTCGCGCTGTTTTTTGTATATGCAGGGGGTAGCATAATGGGAGAAGGATTATATAAAACTATCCGCAAACCAGGTACAGATGAATTCACAGAAAAGCGTTCGCGTTTTATCGGCAATTCCATGCCCATATCCAGTGAAAAAGAAGCATTAGATTTTATTTCATCCATAAAAAGCAAATATTGGGATGCAAACCATAATGTATACGCCTATATAACACGTGAGGGAGGAATCCAGCGTTTTTCCGATGACGGGGAACCCCAGGGAACTGCGGGAATCCCAGTCCTGGACGTGTTGAGGAAGGGGGGCTTAACAGATACAGCTGTTGTTGTTACCCGGTATTTTGGCGGAATCCTCTTGGGGGCAGGCGGTTTGGTGCGGGCATATTCACATGGAGCCAAAATTGCAGTAGAGGCAGCAGGCATTAAACAGATGCGGCCAGCCTTCAGGTTGGAAATGGATACAGATTACAGCCTGTATGGAAAAATCGCCTATATGCTTCCCAAATACCACATTCAGGAGCCTGAAAATGATTTCGGCGCAGCTGTAAGAATGAAGTTTACCATAGCGGCAGAACTATTTGAAAGGTTTAAAAAGGAATTAACGGAACTTACAAATGGGGCGGTTTATCCGTATATACAACAAGAACTTTATGCAGATATTCCTTTAGAACCTGTTTAGAATCTCCCCGCACACGTTGAGATTCTAAACAGGCTCTTAGACGAGTAACCTCATCGCAAAAATTTACAGAAAAAGTTAGAGGAATGGGAAGGATTTTTCGTCGTAATCCTGTAATATATAATTAGATGGTAAATATAGAGGGAAACCAAACGCGAAAAACGGCGGATTGGGGGTAAGGAAATGACAATACGGGAACGGTCTGAGCTGATAGAATATAGAACATTGTCCCAGAAAGCAGCACTTTCTGCTGAAAGCAGGGGACGGGTTCGCCCAGAGGAACCCTGCCCGATACGAACCTGTTTCCAGCGGGATCGCGACCGGGTAATCCATTGTAATTCTTTCCGCCGCCTGAAAAATAAAACGCAGGTTTTCCTTGCCCCTACTGGGGATTACTACCGTACCCGCCTGACCCATACGCTGGAAGTCAGCCAAATTGCCCGTACAATTGCCAGGGCTTTGCAGTTAAATGAGGATTTGACCGAGGCAATCGCGTTAGCCCACGACCTTGGCCATGCCCCCTTTGGACATACTGGAGAGGATGTTTTAAACAGCCTTGCTCCTTGCGGTTTCCGCCATTACATACAAAGTGCAAGGGTTGTCCAAGTTCTTGAGAATGACGGCAAAGGATTAAACCTGACTTGGGAAGTAAAAAACGGCCTGGTCTGCCATTCTTCCAAAACAATTCCTCCGGCTACCCTGGAAGGTAAAGTCGTGCGTCTTTCCGATAAAATCGCCTACTTGAACCATGATATAGAGGATGCCTGCCGCGCTGGCGTTCTTCAGGAAGAAGACATCCCCCATGATGTGCGCTATGTTTTGGGAAGGGGGAAGACACAGCGTATTACTGCTTTGGTTCAAGCTGTTATTTCTGAAAGTTTGGGCAGGAAAAACGGTGACATTGTTATGAACGATGAAATTCAAAAGGCTTTCATTAAGCTTCGGGAATTTATGTTTTCGCAGGTTTATCTTAATTCCAATATTAAAAAAGAAGAAGAAAAGGCAAAAAATCTTTTAAAGCAGCTTTATCAGTATTATTTTGTCCATATAAAGGATATGCCGGTACAATATCAGGAAATTGCTGAAAGGGATGGTAAAGCTAGGGCTGTATGCGATTATCTGTCTGGAATGAGCGACCGTTTTGCTGTTGCAGTTTATGAAGGGCTCTTTCTTCCCAAATCCTGGGACATTCCTTAAGCAACACAATAAGGAGGATAAATTATGAACGAGTTTGGATTCCGCCAAATGCAGGATATTCAAAGAGAACTTCAGGAAAAATATAAAGACAGGTGGACGAAGCTTTCACCGGAAACCGGACGGAGTTCCCTTCTCTGGATGATAACTGAGGTTGGAGAAGTTGCCGACATTATCAAAAAGGACGGCGACAGGTCCATCATGGAAGCGCCGGAAATCCGGGAACATTTTATAGAGGAACTTTGCGATGTAATGATGTATTTTAATGATGTCATGCTGTGCTATTCCATCACGCCGGAGGAACTGGAAAAGGTTTACCTTAAAAAACATCACCGCAATATGGAACGCTGGTAATTTTTTAGAAATAAGCGGGAGGGAGGTAATTTCGTTTATGCTGCCGGAATCGTTTATCCAGGAATTGAAATACCGAAACGATATTGAATCAGTTGTATCATCTTATGTGCAGTTGAAACACAGCGGAAAAACCTTTTCCGGGCTATGTCCTTTCCATTCAGAAAAAGGGCCCTCTTTCCACGTTTATCCAGATACACAATCCTTTTTCTGTTTTGGATGCAGGGCAGCGGGAGATGTAATTAGCTTTATACAACGGATTGAAAATTTAGAATATAAAGAAGCACTTCAATTTCTGGCAAAACGGGCGGGGATGGCTATGCCGGATGAAGTGGAAAATGACAGCCTTTCCCGTTTAAAAACCCGTATCCGGGAAATTAACCGGGAAACAGCCCGGATTTTCCACCAAAACCTGAATTCCCCTGCTGGACGGGATGGTTTGAACTACCTGCGAAGCCGGGGGCTGTCTGACCGGATTATCCGCAGGTTTGGGCTGGGATATTCCCTAGGCGAATGGGACAGGCTTTACAAAGCGCTTTCTGCCAAAGGGTACTCTGATGAGGAACTGATTGCAGCAGAGGTTGTTAAAAAACGGAAACAGGGAAACAGCTTTTATGATGTCTTTCGGGGACGGGTTATGTTCCCTATTTTAGACCTTTCGGGAAATGTAATTGGTTTCGGGGGACGCGAAATTGGCGGGGGCGGGCCCAAATACCTTAATTCTGCCGATACCCCCATCTTTAAAAAAAGCCGTAACTTGTTTGCACTGAACTTTGCAAAAAATTCCAAGGAAAAAGGAATGATTCTTGCAGAGGGCTACATGGATGTCATTGCACTTCACCAAGCCGGCTTTGACAATGCGGTTGCCACTTTGGGAACCTCCCTTACAACAGACCAATGCAATTTGATTGCCCGGTATACTGATTTGGTCAGCCTGTCCTATGACTCGGACGGGCCAGGCCAGAACGCTACCAACCGCGCCATTGACCTGCTCAAAAAAAACGATGTGAAAATTAAAGTAATCCACATTCCCAACGCAAAAGACCCAGATGAGTTCATTAAAAAATTTGGAGCCCAACGGTTCCGGCTTCTCCTTGAGGGAAGCGCTAACTCTACTGAATTTACAATTTCTTCCATTTGCCAGAATTATGACTTGGATACCGACGACGGCAAAGTGAACTGCCTGAACAAATTGGCAGAATTTTTAGCCACAATTCCCAACGGCATTGAACGGGATGTTTACATTTCACGGGTTGCTGCGGATTTTGAAAGAGACAAAGACGTTTTAGCCCAAAGTGTTCAAAGCCTCCGGCGCAGAAACGAACGGGAAAAACGCAGAAAAGATGATGGTAAATTAACGGTTTTTGCGGTAAATATGCCCGATGGCAAGACTAACAGTATAAATGACATTCAGAGGCGAAACAATATCAAATGCGCGGTTGCTGAGGACAGGCTCCTTGCGGCTTTGATTATGAATCCTGATTACTTTAAATGGGTTTCTCAGAAAATTCAGCCCGCGGACTTTGTTACTGACCGCAACCGTGAGATTGCTCAGACCGTTTTTGACCGGCTGGAACGGAATTTGTCAGTGGATTTGTCTTTTCTTGGCGAGAATTTGGACTTGGAAGCCGTTTCACAGCTTTCCAGAGGAGTTATGGAACTTTCAGGACGGCGTATTTCAGCAGAGGAAACAGAGGATTATATTAATGTCCTGATCCAGCATAAGAAAGAAAAAACAAAAGAGGAAATTTCACAAATGGATAATGAAGAATATGCCCGTTATATGGAGGGTATAACCAAGGGGAAAGCCTCTCATTGGAGGGGAAAACAATAGTTTGACAAAGCTCATTTGCGGGAGAAAGCAAAGACGAGTACAAGCTGGGGCGGATTAAAAAGGTTTGAAGAGTCCAGAGGAACTT
>CAOJXI010000020.1 GCA_948465665.1 uncultured Clostridia bacterium
TTTTCGCTTGCAGCCATCCAGCAAACCAACGGTTTGCGGATGATGGCGTACCTAAAACCGCTTAAAGTTACGCTGTTAAACAGTCATATCCAGCCGCTGATAGATTCAAATTCCTGCCCGTTGTCGTCAGAGTAAAAGGAAGCAATGGAAGCCCTTCCAATTTCAAATTCATTGCGGTATTGAGTAGCAACCGCCAGATCATCGTCCTTGTAAAGCTGGCTGGCAACATAAAGCGGGATTAGCCTTGCAGCCTCCGGGGGGAGGGAAATCACCTCGTCATCGCGGGTGTGTTCGTCAATCCAGTTTGGATAAACCTGATAGTAAACCGTCCAAATCCCGCACTTGCCGCTGTCCAGCCAAATACCTGCGTCACCTTCCAAACGGAACCCTTTTGGCTGCCGCAGCCTGCCGAACCCGCCAGTTGGGGAGAAATAAATCTCCCCAGGAACAAGGCGGAAAAAATCGCGATCCAGTTCTTTCAGATTTCGGAAAACAGCAGGGCCTTTGCCGGATTGGGGAAAAACAGGGATGTCAAGACGGCGGATTAAAGGTTTCCCGGCAGTGGCAAGCAGAGCGAGCGCTTCATTTGCCGCACCGGGCAGGGCATTAAGAAAAGCCCTGGTGTTGTCGTCTAAAACAACCTTGCTGCCCTCAATCGCAAAAACTTTTTGAAGGCACAGCACTTTAAGTTCCCCATAAGTCATAGAAATCACCCCTCAGAGGAAGCAGAAGAACCAGAGACAGAGCTGGAAGAAATAAGCTGTGTGCCGCCGGTTACGCCGCCGATGCAGATGGCGCGCCAGTTGTTAAAGCCTGCGGAAAAGCGCGCGCGCCCATTCCAAACGTTGTTGTCGTTGTTCTCATCAACCCAGGAGTGAACGGAAAGGGGGATGCGGTCAATCCAGACAAGCCCGGCGCGGCTGTTGTTGTAGTGGCTGTCCAGAAGGAACCATGGTTTCGCTGCATCTGTCACTTTGGTGAGATAAGGCCATACAATGATATTCCAGCGGCCATATTGGTAGTTAAAGCCATTGTTGGCAGTAGCCGGGTCTTTGTCTGCGCCGACAGCGGCAAAAACATCCCGCTTCAGAGTGTAATCGTTAGGGATGATAATGGTATCCGGCGCAATATTAAGTACAAAACCGTTGTCATCTTTAAAGTTCTGCATGGCGGTTTCAGCGGCAGAAAGCGCGTCCAGTGAAAATTCATCTGCAAACCGGTTGCTTTGTACCGTGGTATTGCCGGTAATGGAAGGATGTTCTTTTGAGAAAAGGGGCCTTCCGTCTGCACAGGAGGTGTCATAGGTTTTAGAGGCAAAGTTCATTTTAGTGCTTACGCCGCCGGCAAGCATAGCCCCGGCAAAAAGTTCCCTGGTACGGTTGTAACTGTCAGTAAATCCTAGGGCCTGCTGGGAAATTTCCAGCATTTTGTTGTCCTCGACCATTTCCTTGGTAATCGAAAACTGGCTTTTCCAGGTGTCGGGCTCAACGGTTTTGGAGTAGCCTTCCTGAATGGAAGCTTTCGGATAAACGCCGCCTTCGCCCACAGGGGCAAAGTTGCCCATGCTGGTTCGGGAAGTGATTTTTTCGGCGAAATTATGGGAACGGACTTTTTTAAAGAGTTTGGGGATAGCGCTCATCTGTTCAAAGGCTTCTACATCCTTTTCGAGAAGCATTTGAATTGGTTCCTGGCTTTTCCCGAAAAAAGAATCATTCAAGCCGCTTGCCTTGGAAAAAACAACTTCTGCCATAAGTAAAAAACTCCTTTCAAAATAAACAGGTTATTTGGATTTAGATTTTGATTTCGAGCGGTGGTAATGGGAACGGATCTCCATTTCAGAGGCATTAGGGTTAAGGGCGCGGTAGAGTTCAAAGACATTGCCGGGAACAGGGCCGTCTTCCAAAGCGCCGCCAGCGGAGGGGAGTAAATGCGCCCTGCCTGCCAGCGAGCTGACGGCGGACTGCCAGGCAGCTTCCCTTTGCTGGGCGAGAACATCGTCCAGGTTCACTAAAAGGTAAGCGTCCGATAATGCCAGCCCTGCCGGGAGGATACGCCGCCACAGCTCCAGGATTTCCGGCCCGCCCTTCATGCGCGCCACAGCTTTTAAACCATCCCTGCGAAGGCTGTCTGCGCTGCTGATTTCCGGGAACCGTTCCAACAGCCCTTCTATCTGCTGTAAAATTTCCTGTTCAGCGCCTTTGGCTTCCAGAAAACCACGTTCAGGGCCAGAGGAATCCTGAGTAAGAGCATCTTGGGCGGCCTGGGCAAGCTCAGAATCCGGCTGATCCTTCTGCTCCAGCTTTTTCCTGACTGTATCGTTTTTCATGTCCTGGAAGGAGTCGAAGCCATGCCTGCGGGCGAATTCCTCCAGTTTTTGTCTGCTGACACCCATAAAGCAGCATCTCCTTTCTATTATTTTTTAGATTTGGGAGGGTTCCCGGTTCTCAGGTCTCCGCCGGATTTAACGGAAGGGGAGCCTTTTGAGGAAGTTGGGAACGGGGCCTGTACATGTTGGGAACCGGTATTGGAAATCCTGCCGATGTAATCGCTTTTCGTATTGCTGTTAGCCATAATAGAAACCATCCTTTCAAAAAGTAAAGAAATCAGTTGATTTTGTTTTTAATCTTCCGAACGACCTGCTGGAAGTTCGGACAGCCAGGATTGCGGCAGCAAAGTTCCTGGACATAAAAGACAACGGTATCTTCATCAGGGGACTGGTCGCCGGAAACGTCCACATAACCTTTTTGAATCCGCATCAGGCAGCCGCAGAGGGGGCAGTCCATTTTTAAAGCACCTCCTTATTCTGTTGTTCTTTTATCTGCGCTTCAATCTGGGACTTGATCTGTGAAGCAAGAGGGTAACTGAGCCCTTCCATAACCTCCCAGAACATCAACAGGGCCTGTAAGGAACCGGGCTGTCCAAAAGCGCCGTCGCGATAATTAACCCTGGTTTCCTGCCACATTGCTTCACGGTTATTCGCCAAAGTACCAGCGGTATCGGTGCTGAAAAGGTAGCCGTCATTATAGAACCATTCCCCGGCAGCATCCTGTTCCAGAAAATCATATTTGCTGAAAGTGCGGTACTCAGGGGAACCATGTATATCGCGGCTGCGGACGGGCCTTGGCTCGTCGGCACAGCAAAGTAGCATCTGGAACATCAGTTGGAAAAGCTCCCCATAAGCGGCCTGTTTCATGATTCGTTTGCTTTCCAGCCTGCCGGCGGTCTGGTTTGCAGAGAATTCCTTTGCCCTGCCGCTGACGGCAGTCTGGTCAGCTTTTCCCTGGAAGCTGTCGCTGATTCCAAGGGTAGATTTCGCCCAAAGGTAATTCTGTTCCAGCATAGCCATGTCGCGGCTGACATCGGGCTGAACGTTTACAACGTCAATCATTGCTTTCTGATCCGGCCCGTCCAGTTCAATCACCTTTAATTCTTCATCAGTGCGGCGAACCATCTTGCCCCTTGGGAGCAGGACAAAAGAACCGCCTTTCAGAAGTTTTTCCTCAATTTTGGTCGCCAGTTTTTTCACGGAGTTCTGTTGGTCTTCCAAAGCTTCCACATCGGAATTTCCCAAAAACCGCCCGTAAACAGAAACGTTTTTCCGAACAACGACAGGATATCGGTTAAGCTTGTAATATGGAATCCTGGTTTTCCTTCTCTGCTCACCCCTGCCAGTGTAAAGCGGGATGACAGACCCGTCAGCCCTGAGGATATCCGAACCCAGTGTTTCCCATTTTTCAACGGATTCGCCAAAAGAGCGGGAACCGCACTGGCAAAGGGCAGCATTGGCAATTCTGGGTTTTCCGCAGGCAGAGCAGCGTTCCAGCCGTCTGGCAAGATAGTTGTCCAAATTCTCCAGCAGTTGGTTCCCAACCCAGGAAATCCTTCCAATTCCCGACGGATTGCGGTAATAGCCTGTTATTAGGGTGATAAGTTCCCGTCCGTCAGTGTCTTTTGGAGCGTCCGAAAAACCATCCTGGATTTCCACTCCATACCTGCGCTGAACAGCGTCCCTGGACAAAGCAGTTTCAAGAAAGAAATAATCCATTTCCTGAACATCGTCCACGCCGGGCTGGGGAATGAATTGTTTTGGATGGATTAACCGGACGGATAATTCCCCTACGGAGGCATGGCTTTTGCGGGAGCTGTCCCACTCTACCAGCATAATAGAACCGCCCTGGATAAATGTGGTTCGTTCCTGCTGATCGTTGAGAACCTCGAAAGGGAGCCGGTCTAATTCATTGCGGAGCTTGTCCTCAATGCTTCGGGCGTTATTCTGGTTCTGGGGGCTGACAGCAGTCACTTTCGGCTGGGGGATAACGCTGCTGATCTGGCTTTCCACCAGTTCAAAGGCAAGATTGCGGACATTGGAAGCATCTTTTGGAGCCAAAGCGCCGTTGGGGGAGCGGATTCCCTTGTCGCCCAAATAAAGGTTTTCCCGCCTGTCCATAGCCTCACGCTCTAGGCTGTAGGCGGAGCGGGCACGCTCATACTTTTCCTGCCAATAGGCAAGCTGGTTGGACAGATCTAAATTTTTCTGGTTGTCCAAAGTTTAAAACCACTTCCTTTTCAGTAAATTTTAAAAATGTTCACCCCCTGTGCTTTTATTATAACATCACTTTTTCGGATTTTTCGGACATTTTTCTCTTTTCGAGAATTTTTTAAAAAAGAGAAGCAATCCACATAATGGACTGCTTCCATAAGCATAAAAAATCGCCTGGCATTAAGCCAGGCGGGAAAGAATTTAATGTTTTTGCTTTTTCTTAACATTTTTAATATGCTGCTGCTTGACACGAAAGGAAACTTTAGTACGGGGAAGGAGCTTATCATAGATTTCAGAAATTTCTTTTCTTGTAAAAGTATACTTGAATTTAGCGGAAGTTTTTTTCAGGGCACGGTCTAAATCTTTAAGCTGGACAAGCCATACCTCATGGTCATTGACCAAAAATTTTCCCTGACAGTTTACATCTTTAAAGGTGCAGGCATCAGAAAAGACAATAATAGAATGGACACGTTTTCTATTGGTAATTCCCAAATACTTCATTAAAGCAGCTACATGCCCCTCATTCTGGCGGACAGGATTATAAAAGCTGAAACGATAACCATTCGGGAGCGTCTGCGTCCAATACTGGCTTTCAGCGGAACCGAAAATCCAGCCGGAATAGGCTTTATTTTCAAAGACATAAATCCCGGAATGATGGAGCATAACAAGGTCAATTTCAGTCGTAGAGTGGGCAGTAGGGATATACAGGTTCTGCAAAATTTTACGGTAGCCCTTTAACTGGCTCAAATCATCATACAGCTGTTGTTCCCCTTTGCGCCCTCTTTCCATCAGGCGTTTCTGCTTTCTTCTGCGGTCAAGCCAGCGTTTCACAAGGGCAAAGATACAAAAGAAAACAGCAGCGGCAACAGCCAGCCCAATAAAGAACCAGGAAATAGGTTCCAATCCAAAAGGTTTCATAGGATTCACAATAATTTCTCCATATGGATATGAGGACAAAACTCATCTAAATAGGTATCGCCGCTTGCAGTATAGCCGCATTTCTCATAAAATCCCTGGGCCTGGCACTGGGCGGAAAGCCCGATTTTGGAAGCGCCCAATTCCTTAGCTTTTTGTTCCAGGGCAGTTAAAATCTCCCTGCCAAGATGGAGTTTACGGAACTGTGGATAGACAGCAAGCCTGCCAATGGTAAACATGCCAGGGGAATCTGAAGGAAAAAGGCGTCCGGTACCAGCAGGATTCCCGTCCAAATAGAGGACAATGTGAAAAGCGTCAGGATCAATACTGTCAAATTCTAAAAGGCCGTTAAATCCCTGTTCTTCAACAAAAACAGCCTGGCGGATATCATGGGCATCGTGCGGAAGGCCCTTAACGATAATAGATGAGTGTTCCAAAATCCATCACCCTTTCCAAAATAATGCAAAATAGTACATAAAATAACTATACAGGGAAAGGCAGAATCTGTCAAGCACAAGTGTTCGAGGCAATTAAACTTTTGTATAATAAGCAGGAGCATCCCCAAACCACGAAACCATAAAATTCAGAGGTTTAACGAAAAACTTTATGGTTTTCTGTTCTGGGTACGCCATCATGGCAAACTGTTGGTTTGCGGTGATGGCGTACCTAATGCCGATAGCCTCGCAATTAAGGAACGAACCCATATTATATTAAGAGTTTATCCCAGAATCAGACATGCGCGGAAAGATTTTGAGCAGGTTTTACGGAGGTGGCCAGTGCATCCAGTCAGATTTTTCAATCAAGTTCATCAAATAACGCCGAATCCCCATCATCCATTCCGGGAGCAAATCAAATACAGCCAAAGCAAAACAGATAAAAAAGGGAAAACAAACCCCAAAACAAAGGACAGCGGTTTCTATCAGGAAAAACCGGACTGGTTTATGCCGATGAAATAAACATGCCAGGCGAATCCCAAAGACAGCCAGAAGCAGGAAAAGGGGAACCATAAGGATGACACCTGTAATCAGTTTTCCTTTTTCGGTATACTCCATACAGGGATTCCTCCAATCGAACCCCGCGTTTGCAAAAATATCTATTATAGCGTATTCCACAAATGAAACGGCAATATACCATGGCAGTACCGAAAAACGATCCCCCAAACACGCTTTAAAAACGGTTTTATTCTTCATCTTTATATTCTACCTGCATCTGTTTCAAAACTTCATCCCGGGGAAGCCCTGGTGTCTCCCTCCTTTTTACAGAATCGTTTTCGTGGCCGCAAACCGCCTGGTATTCGCAGTATTCGCAGGCAAGCCTGCCGTCTTTTGAAAGAAGGGGAACGTCGTTAATCCCCCCATGGTGAAGCTGATCTGCCATTGCTTTGGATTTGCCAACCACATATTCCCGGAGGATTTTCCATTCCTCCGGCGTTACGGTATTTTTCTTGGATTGGGCGCTGATCCCGGAGGACGTTTTTTTCACTGGGATAAATTTGCCGGTCAAATCTGTCTCCATAGCTTCTAATACCTGGTAGTCCATCAAAAGAAGCCCGTTCATCCGCATCTTCCCCTCAAAATCCGCTTTAATTTTTTCGGGGTCATCTTTCCGGTCTGCTTCCACAGTTTCAGCCCTGGCAGGCATGTATAGCACCCCTGCCGGAATAGGTTCTTCCTCCCTGCACAATGTAAACAGATAAATTGGCATCTGCATTTCAAGGCCAGCCAGAAGGTCGTTCAAATCAAACTGCTTCCGCCCTGATTTATAATCAACGACCCTTAAATATTCTTTTCCGTCTTCTGGTTTTGTAAATACATCCACCCGGTCAACAGTTCCTTCCAAAAGGATTCTCACGCCATCCTTTGAAGTAAATTCCAAAGGCGCGGCGCCCTTTTCTTTTGAGATAGGCAGTTCAAACTCCACTGGGACAAACCGGCTTTGAGCCAGTTCAGCCCCCAAATGGCGCAGCAGGAAAAGAAGTGTAGTCCTCAAACGGCGGTATAGATAAGCAAACCTAGCCGGGCTTTCATCCCGGCGGTCTAAATTTTCCTTCATAAACTGTTCCAGCAAAGCATCCACTTCATCTTCCAACTGTTTTTGGGATAATTCGCCCAGTTCTTTAGAAGGATGTTCCTGAACCATGGCAGACAGTACAAAATGGAGTACCGAGCCGGATTCCAAAGGGGTCAGTTCTGCCCTCCGCCTGGGGCGCAGCCGCAGGGCATGGCGCAGGAAGTAGCGGAAAGGGCAGTTGGCAAAATCATCTGCCCTGGTGGGTGAAATGTGCATTGTCCTGCCAAATAAAACCGCCGCCTGTTCCGGGGAGAGGGAATAGGAAGGTTCGTCCCTGAGATTTTCCACACTGTCTAAACGGTTTTTATATGACGTTTCTTTTAAGTATTCTTCCAAAGCAATTCCTTCCGGCTTATTCTTCCAGTCCGGCGAAGACGCCCTCTGGCAGAACGCGGAAAAAGCGGTTGCCTCGTTTACCACATAGTTCAAAGAACCTTGCTCTGCTTCCCGTTCCAATCCAGGGAACATCCGCCGGATTTGCTCCGCCAATGTGGAAGGGTATCTGGCTTTCCCGTCCAAGCCCGCTGCGCAGAAACTAACCCAAAGGTATTGGGAAGCTGCTGTCATGGCGGCATATGCCCAATATTTTTCGCT
Source organism: uncultured Clostridia bacterium (assembly GCA_948465665.1). Taxonomy (GTDB): domain Bacteria; phylum Bacillota; class Clostridia; order Oscillospirales; family Ruminococcaceae; genus UBA1405. The sequence goes on from CAOJXI010000020.1 coordinate 8,120, forward strand.
TACAGCGCGTTCCTCCAGTGTTTCTGCAATTTCAACGCCGTTTTCGGTGAGCTTTTTCCGGTCATCTTCTGTCAAAACGCCCCCAGCTTCTACCCTTGCCGGGAACATGCCAAGGTTAGCCCCTATTACAAAAACTGCCCTTGGGTTTTGAGGACGGACACGGTCGGCGGCTCCTACCAGAACCTGGTCGTTTGTCTGAGGGATAATAGCAATTTCCATTGTTTGAAGGGAGAGCCGCAGGAGTTCCGTAAACCGTACAGCAGGCAGGCATATCCCCTGCATAACCAGGAAAAACCGGTCTAAAATGGCGGTTAAGCTGTCCCAAACCTGGGATGAAACGCTGTCTGAAAGTTCTTCAAGATTGGACAGGCACTCAACTGCCCCGCTTTCCTCCAAATATTCAAATACCGCCTTGGCAAAGCCGCTCCCGTCGCAATCCTCCAACTTTTTTTGGAGGTTGAGAAGCGGCTCCACTAATTTTTTCCGGGCAGCTTCTGCCCTGGAAAGCCGTTCTTCTGCATCTGTGTCCATCTGCCGCCCGAACCCGTCAGGATGGTTTTGAAAGGGGTTTTTCCATTGTTCCCGTTCAATCCTCCAGATATAGCAGTAATTTTCCAGCAAAGCCGCGTCGTATAATTCCAGCCCCAGCAAAGGGGATTTGGATAATCGAAGAACCCGCACTGAATCAAGGGAACCTCGGACTGCCTCCAAGGCAGTTAAAATAAGGGTAGTCAGCGGGTGGGTTTCTGTATCAACCTGTTTGTCCATAAAATAGGGGATTCCATAACGGCGGAAAACCGACTCAATCGCTGTTTGATAAGGTTCCAGGCTGCGGGCAATTACCGCAATTTCGCGATACCGCAAGCCCCTTTCCCGGACAAGGGCAGAGATCCGGCTTGCAGCTGCTTCTATTTCAACGTAAGGATTCATGGCTTGGATTAACTGCACATTTTCCCCGCTCCGCCAGCCCCGGTATTCTTCCGGCCTTCGGAAAAGCTGAGAAGCGATATATGCAAGTTCAGGCGATTGGAAGCGGTAAAATTCCCGCTGTATGACAGGTGATTTTATAGATTGTCCAGTTTCTGCCGCCATCCTCATCAAACGGCGGATTGTCTGTTTTACCGGAGAGAATACGCCTGTTCCCTCTTCCATATCTGAGATTCCGTCTGAGGAAAACGAAAAGACCACATTTTCTGCATCCCGCATTAGATAATGCAAAAGCCTGTATTCACCAGCCATAAATCCTTTAAAACTGTCACAGTATACGTCATACCCTCTGAAAACAGGAGTTTCCTCCATATATCCGCTGGCGCGCATTAGGTCGTCCTTTTGGTCAATATAATTGCGTTCAACGAAAGCCTGATATACACTGTAAATCATTGAGAGTTCGCCTAACTTTTCTTTCAGGGCCCCATCAGGAAGCTGCTCTTTTATATTTTTTAAATCGTCTGGTGTTACGCCTGCATTTTTAAATTCGTTGACCATTCCCACCATAGAGGTGACAAAGGACGGGTTTCCCGGATGACGGCTGTATACGGTTAAGGCATCCTGAACCTCCCCTAAAGCAATACTCATTAACAGGACTCTGGCGCAGTCGTCTAAAGCGCGTCCAGCCAAACCCCCACATTCCCGGAAAACAAGGTTTGCCAATCTCGTAAAGCTTAATACCTCTACCTGCAAGGCTAAAACAGCTCCCAGGCGTTGGTAAACTGCTTTTTCTGTTTCAAATGAATACTGTTCCGGTACAAGAAAGATTGCTTTTCTGCCTTGCTGCACAGATTCGCGCAGAAGATGATAACAAAGTTCTGTTTTCCCGGTTCCCGCTTCGCCCAGAATGAACTGTACCAATTGGTTTCCGCCCCGCTTTCTTTATAATCATAAATTTATTATAGCATACTCAAACCTGAATTTCATTAAAATTTTCTTAGAGCCTGTTTAGGATCTCCACATCCTGAACAGGCTCTAAAAAGCAGTACTCCGACAGATTATTATAAATTTCTATATGGCAGCCTTGCCCCCAGACAGCATAAAAATTCATTGGTAATCATCCCGCACTGTTCCGCTAAATCCTCCGCACGAATCAAAGCAGCTCCATCCCTTCCCAATATAGTAGCAACATCTCCGCCTTTTACATCATCAATATCTGTAACATCCACCAGCATTTGATCCATACATAGCTTTCCCACAACTGGGGCACGCTTTCCGTGTAGAAGAACCATGCCATTCATCCCGGCAAAATCTCTTGGCAGCCCATCAGCATAGCCAAAGGATAGAACCGCTAATTTTGTAGTCCTCCGGGCACAAAAAGCCCGGCCATATCCCGCAGTTTCGCCAGGCTGTAGATGCTTGACAAGTACGACCCTTGTCCGCAGAGATAAAACAGGCCAAATATCCAGTTTGCGCTGTACAGGCGAATTATGGCTGTAAACCCCATACAAAGCGATTCCTACACGTGCGAAATCGCATGGCTGGGCAGGCAGATTAATCACTCCATAGCTTGCCTGAAAATGAATTTTACCTGTTTCCAATCCATCTGCCTGTAATTTTAATACAGAAGTGTAAAATCTGTTTACCTGTTCCAAAGTAAACGCCACATCTTCAGGCAATAAACTGTCAGATACGCACAAATGGGAAAACATGCCTTGAATCTCCAAATTTGGGAGTTTAAAAATCCGGTGTAAAGCGTTTAAATCAGTTGATGGGACTCCCAGCCGGTTCATCCCTGTATCTATGGCAAGATGAACCGGGATTTTCTTCCCCTGTGCCGCATCAGAAAGCTGGACGGCATACGCCTCGTCAACGACTGTCTGTGTAATCCTCCATTTAGATAACAGATAACATTCGCTGGGGAGCGTATAACCTAAAACCAAAATAGTGCCTCTTATCCCAGCTCTGCGAAGCTGAATTGCTTCTGCGAGGCAGGCAACAGCGAATGCTTTCACAATGCCTTGTTTTTGCAGGGAGCGGGCAGTTATCACTGCTCCATGTCCATAAGCATCAGCTTTTAGAACCGCCATTAATCCACAGTCAGGGCCGATTTGCTCTTTTAGAATCCTTACATTATGTTGAAGGGCTTTTAAATCAATTTCCCTCCAGGCACGCGCCGCAGGGTCAGGTTTGCGGCAGCAGCGCAAACCTGCAAGGAAACCTGAAACGCTGAAACTTAAAATGGATACAGCCAGAAAATGAACCATCTGGTTTTGGATCAATAAATTTTCCATACCAATGATTTTGGCCCCTGCCCGAACAAAAACAATCATCCAGGGATGCAGCAGATAAACCAGCATAGAGATAGACCTTGCGGTTTTGTTTTCGCCATTATTCCGGCTGAGGAGGAAAGAAAACAGGAACATCATACAGATTGGGAGGAACAAATACATACTGTCATGGCGCTGAACCCCCATATGGCGCAGAATAAATCCCTCTATGCTCATAATACATAGGGAAAAGAGGAATCCCGCAAAGGAAATACGTTTTTCAAAATTCCATTTAAGCGCCGCTGCTCCCAGCAAAAGGAACAGGGGAGCAAAAAAGATACCATTTCGAGTATATTGGAACAAGCTGAAAATTAATTTATAAATGGCCTGAACCGGAGGAAATACCGCCACGATTCCAAAATAGCTGTCTCCCCCTAAACCAATCAGATAAAGAACCGCTGCTACAGGCAGGGCAAACCTAAGCCCCATTCGGCTTAGGCCATAGGAAATCACACAGCCTGTTAAGACTGCGGGAAAATACCACAGGTGATAAAACGTCCCATCAAAGAAAAGACGTTTCAATGTTTCTCCAAAAGTCGGCAGTCCAGCATATATGTTTAAAGGAAAATACAGGAAAACAGAAACCAAATATAACAGGGAGGTTTTCAGCAGGAACCTTTTCATTTTCTCTTTCTGCCAGCCGCCTTTTGCCAGAAAGTACCCTGATACCATTAAAAAGTAAGGGACTGCAATACGTGCCAAAACGCGTGTGAACCAAAAATCCGCTGCTTCATTGCAGGAACCCAAAGGGGAAGTATGGATTGCAATCACAAAAAGCGCAGCTGTCAGCCTGAAATGATCCAAGGAGGGAAAGCTCCGATGTTTTTTCATAGCGGCTCCCCCCAGACTGTCACAATAAAACCGCTGATATTATCACCGGATATCTGGACGCTGCCGCAGCAGTTGGGGAGTTCGATTTCTGTTTCCTCCCCTGGGCAGGGAACATAAAATACCTGTGCCATTCTTCCAGCTTCTATCACACAGTTTTTAGGGCCGGTTTTCAAAAAAGGGACATATTCCTCTAAACAAAGCCCATTTTCCTTTAAAATTTTAGCATGTGGGGAACCCACATATCGGAAATGCCATGGCTCGTGGGCAATTCCGGTTATAGTTTCCTTTCCCTGCCCATAGCGTTCCACAAAGCCATATTTAACGGCCTCCTGGCGGAACTTCCCACAAATACTGTCATAAGGGAAAGCAGGACGGATAAAGTCAATTTTACGGGTAGCGTGTCCCAGGTCGATGGCAAGCCCGGTTTGATGTTCGCTGCAATCCGGCAGGGCGACATATTTTTTTGTAAATTCTTCCCCGTCAGTTTCAAGGGAAGAATTCCAAATTTCTTCTTGTTCTTTATGGCTCCTCCATCCAGACACTGGAACGATTTCCCGTTCCCCGCCTATAGAATGGATACAGGCGTGGAGCAAATTTGCGGCATGGCGTTCCATATAAATTTCCTCTTTTCCTGACAGTCCTGTCCGGCCCTGCAAGTCCAAAGGAATCAGCGGGAAAGAGACGTTCCTCAGCGGATGGGATTGGTTGACCAGAATTAAAGGCCCCTGGCTGATATCATCTTTTTTACAGACAATTGTTTTCATTATTCCATACCCAGGGCAATTAATTGGCTGACCAGTTGGTCAAACGTAAGCCCAATTCCTTTCATCATATTCGGATAACGGCTGTGGGAGGTAAATCCGGGGATTGTATTTACCTCGTTAAACACAATTTTTCCATCAGGGGTTAAAAACAAATCCACCCGCGCGAATCCCCTGCATCCAAGCGCCCGATAAATCTTTTTAGCAGCATCTTGGATTTCATCTGCTTTCTCATCAGAAATACGCGCTGGACAATGAATTTTTGAAGTTTTCAGAGTGTATTTTTCTTCATAGTTAAAAAAATCGCTGGAAAGCTCAATTTCATCTACGGTTCCAACTGTAAGCGTTCGATTGCCCATAACAGCGCAGCCTACTTCAAAACCAGGAATGGTTTCTTCCAACAGGATTTCACTGTCATGGCAGGCTGCCTTTTGGACGGCGGGAACAAGTTCGTCCGAAGATGCCACCTTTGTAATTCCAAAGGAGGAACCAGAACGCACTGGTTTTACAAACAGGGGATAACCAATTTCTTTTGCAGCCTGTTCCCAGCTTTTTTCTAAAGATTCAGGCGATACTACAAAACTTTTCGGGGTGGAAATCCCAGCAAGAGCCGCCAGTTTATGGGCCCGATCCTTATCCATACACAATGCGCTGGAAAGGGAACCGCATCCAATCACCGGAATCCCTGCAAGTTCCAACAATCCCTGAATCGTTCCGTCTTCCCCGTTCTTTCCATGAAGTACGGGAAAGGCCGCATCTAATTTATAATGGATCATAGAACCGCCGAAAACCAGCAGTTCCTGTTTGGTACGATCCGGGGAAAGGATGCAGGGGAGACGGCTTTCGCCTTCCTGATGCCAGGAATCATCCTGTATTCTTGCGAGCGGCCCGCTGTATAAGAACCATTGCCCCTCCCTTGTTATCCCTATGGGAAGCGGTGTATAGGCTTTTCGGTTAAAATGGGATAATATGGCATATGCCGATTGCAGGGAAATTTCATACTCTGTAGAACATCCTCCAAAGATTACAGCAATTACAGGATGATTCATAAGTTTTTAACCTCTTTTCCTTCAAAAAAATTCGCCTTGTCCTGGCAGCTTCTATGTTACCAGAACAAGGCGTTTTTTTCTTTTCGCTTTCCATGCAAATGACATGAAAAATCTTTAAAAGTATTTTGAGGTTTTTTAAAGAAACCCTTACGAATTTCTTACAGCCCCTTCCCAGACTTTTCTCACCCCCCTGAGTAATTCCAGCGGGCTTACTGTGAAACTATCACCGAAAAGCTAAGAGCCTATCCCAAAATTATCCGCCCCCATCCTGCTTGCATATTTTCCGCCAAACTGCGTTGATTTCCCTTGTCGGGCGACAGCCCGCCTGCGGAAAATCGTCTTGTTTGGCAAAAAATCTGGCTGCGCAGTCTGAACATGTCTAATTTTGGGATAGGCTCTAAATCTTTCGTGTAACTATGTGCAATAATTTCTTGGATTGCTATCAATTCACCATAAATTTTATTCAAAGCTTTAATAATACGTATTGAAATTATACGTATTTTCTGATATACTAATAGTGCAGGGGGAGGGGGACAGCAGATGCCGCTAAAAGCAAAAGAAATGGAAAAAATAATCCTTGCGGACGGATGGGTATTCAGGAATCAAGAAGGTTCACATAAGCATTACACACATCCGACAAAACCGGGGAAAGTGACAATCCCTTTCCACAGGGGCAAAGACTTAAATAAGAAAACGGAATTTTCCATACGAAAGCAGGCGGGGCTTAAATAGCCCCGGTTGTCTGCTATCAGTAAATCAGGAGGGAATTTATATGTTGTCAATGTATCCAGCTTGCTTTTTCCATGAAAACGATAGCTATTCCGTCATTTTTCCAGACCTTAATTATTTAGCAACACAGGGAGATACTTTTGAAGAAGCTATGGAAATGGCGATTGACTGCTTGGCGGGTTATCTCCACACTTGCAAAATGGACGGGGACAGCGTGCCAAAGCCGACCCAACTGTCAGCCATTGACCCAGAAGCCGTAGCGAAAGAGATTGACCCGGAAGCCCCTGTATGCGAAGCGCTGGTGAATATGGTTGCTGTTGATGTAGACTTATACGCAAAGGAACACTTTGAAAAGTCCGTAAAAAAGACACTCAGTATTCCGGCATGGCTTAACGCCGCAGCCCTGGAACAGAATATCAACTTTTCGCAGGTATTGCAGGAAGCTTTAAAAGCACGGCTGAACATAGGATAACGCGGACCGCATGGATAAAGAGAACAGGCGACGGGAAAACCACCGCCCAGCGCCCAACTGGGCCATGGTGCGCAACCAGCTCCAGCGGGCTTATTATTTAAAATACTGACGCAATTCTCAGGTATCCTCTTTTTTCGTTTGGTTTATGGTATCCCTTTAGCTCGCTGGGGTATTTCGCCCTCTGCGGAGGGCGACCAGGAGGCTTTTGAGGAAAGCCCCCTGGACCCGAAACCTTTTTAATCCGCCCCAGCTTGTACTCGTCTAAGCTTTCCCCCGCAAATTAGCTTTATCGAACTCACGTTATTTAGCCAAACGGTAATAAACGTTAGCTGTAAGCCAATAAATAACCAGATATACTATTGAGAAGAACAGGCATGTTCCCAGCACACATACAACAAAAAGCTTAACATTCGTCATCTGGAATCCCTGCAATATCTTACACAATGCAGGAAAAGCGGCGGCAATATGAACCATAGCCAATCCCAGGGGCAGGAAAAAGACCATCAAAACCTGTTTATGGATAGCAGATTTCACCTCATGGGGACTCATTCCCACCTGCTGCATGATATGGAACCTATCGTGATCGTCAAAGCCCTCAGTAATCTGCTTATAGTAAACAATCAGCACAGTAGCCAATAAAAACAGCAGGGTAAAGAATATTCCCACAAAGAACAGCCCGCCGAACATTTCATAAAAATCCTTTCTGTCAACATCACGGCTGCTGACAGACCCCACCCGGAGATTTTCCCCGGAGGGCCTTTTGGTTTCGACAAGGGCTTCCCGCAGGCAGTCCTGGAAAACCTGGCGGCGGCTTTCCGCCCCATCCACATCAAAGACGTATTGGAACCAGGGAAAAGTATTTTCCCCCTTGTGGTAGGCATCCCAAAGTTCCTGACGCTCATCATCCCGCATAACCATCACAGCATAAATGCCATTCCCATCATCGCTTCCGGCAAGAAAATCCGGGTAGGGAATCAATCCTTTTACCTTGTATTCGGTTTCATCAATCTGGAACCGCCCGTTCAGGTTCATTTTCCCCTGGTTCAGCAAAACTTCATGTTCCCTAAGCTGATAATTCATTCCCATGGCTTCGTTGTAAGAGGAAAGCGGCAGAGTCTGAAAATCGCATAAATGGGAAATATCCGTCATATTGTCGGAGCGTATAGAGGAGAAGGAGTGCTGCCCGTCCCAGTATGTGAGCAGGGAGTAAGGGTATACCTTGACAGCGTTTTTGATTTCCAGACCATGCTGTTCAGCGAGGTTTTCGATTGTACTGACAGCGGATTCCTCAGTCCCGTCCTCAAGTGCGAAATTGGTGATTACATCCCTTGGAAACCGGTTTGCTGTAATATTTTCCGCTCCGATGTACAGGCAGATGGTAGAGGAAAGCGTCACCAATACGCAGGTAGACAAAATGCAGATATTAGCAAGGCCCATGGCGTTCTGTTTCATCCGGTAGATCATGCCGGAAACAGATACAAAATTGTTTGGTTTATAGTAAAAGGATTTGTTCCGGCGCATTATTTTTAAAACAGCAATGCTTCCGGCAGTAAAAAGCAGGTAAGTTCCAATGATTACCAAGATAACTGCCACAATAAAGAACATGATTGCTTCCGCCGCGCTTTTTACACCGATAGCCAGCGCATAACCGGAGCCTAAAGAGATTGCCCCTAACAAAGCAAGAAGCCAGCGGGCTTTTGGTTCCCGTTCCCCTACTTTGGAACTATGGAGCAGGTCAATGGGATTGGTGCGGATAATCTGAACCGCCTCCGCCAGAACTACCAGTAAATAAGCGGCGGCAAAAACGGCGGCTGTCAAACCAATGGAGGAGAGGGGCACCATGAATTCCAGGGCGATTTCATATTGGACAAGGTTCAGCAGAACCAGAAAAAGGAGCTGGCTGAACAGTGCCCCGCCGATAATTCCCAGCAGGATGCTTCCCACCCCAACCATTGTAGTTTCCAGGAACAGTACTCGGAATAAATGCTGCTTTTCCATACCAAGGACACAGAACAGCCCAAATTCCCGCTTCCTCTGCTTCATGACAAAGGAATTAATGTAAAACAGGATTACAATGGATAAAAAACCGCAGACATTCCGGCTCAGGCCCAATATCAATTCCAGATAAGACGCGCCGCGCATTTCCGCTGAGCCCAGCATGACGCATATTGAATCCAAAACATAAAACAGCATGACAATGACTGCACCTGATAACAGGCAGGGAAGATAAAGACTCCTGTTTTTCCGCAGATTTTGAAACGCCAATTTGGAATAAAAGAGATTATTCAACGTCCATCCCTCCTGTCGCCAATACAGTAAGGGAATCAGAAATCCTCTGGTACATTTCTTCATTAGAAGTTTCGCCGCGATAAATTTGATGGTAAACCTCCCCGTCTTTGATAAACAAAACCCGGCTTGCATGGCTGGCAGCGCGGGTGCTGTGCGTTACCATTACAATTGTCTGCCCTTCCTGGTTAATCTGTTCAAACAGGCTTAATAACCTGCCAGCCGCTTTAGAATCCAATGCACCGGTTGGCTCATCGGCAAGGATTAGGTATGGTTTGGTAATTAACGCCCTGGCAACTGCTGCGCGCTGCTTTTGGCCTCCAGACACTTCATAGGGGTATTTTTCCAGGATATCCGCTATATCCAGTTTTTGGGCAATTGGAGGAAGGCGGCGCTCCATCTCGTGATATTTTACCCTGGACAGCACCAAAGGCAAAAAGATATTATCCTTTAATGAAAAGGTATCCAATAAATTAAAATCCTGAAACACAAATCCCAAGTTTTTACGGCGAAAGGCACATAGCTCTCGGTCAGGGATAGATGTCATATTCTTACCATTGAGAAAAAGTTCCCCGCTGGTAGGTTTGTCCAAGGATGCCAGGATATTTAACAGTGTGGTTTTCCCAGAACCGGATTCACCCATGACAGCGACATATTCCCCTGCCTCTACTGTAAAATTTACATCGGACAACGCCTGGATTTGGTTCCCGCCAAAACGGGTGGTATATATCTTTTTTAAATGGCGGACTTCTAACAATGACATTCTGTTTACCTCCTTGTGTTTGATTACAAGGAGATTATAGCCCCTTTCCTGCTTTCCTGCCATGGTTTTACCTTACAAAATCTGCCCATACCTTACACTTTTGTAAGATTGGGTGCTCTTTCCTATGTAAACGCCTTCTTATTTGTTTATCTCCTGTTCGCATTTTAACATTTTATCTTCATATCTCTCAATCTTTTTATTAAGGATATCCAGGGTTTTCTGCATTTCCAAAAGTTTTTCTACTAAATGTTCCCTCTGTTCTGTCAAAATCTTTTTTCGGGCTTGACGGGTTCCTTCCCCTTCTCTTAACAGCGTCATATATTCGGTAAGTGCATCAATTTGCACGCCTGCACTGCGCATACATTTTATAAACGATATGGTTCGGCAATCTGCTTCGCTGTAATCCCGTATCCCGCTTTGTGTGCGATGGATCGCCGGAAGCAGCCCGATCCGCTCGTAATAACGTAAAGTGTCAGCTGTAATATTACATTCCTTGGATACTTCTGATATAGTCATTTTGATTCCTCCTGCGTTTTTCAGTTTGAATTGTTACGACAAAATAATAGCCTTTTCTTTATTTTATCACTTGAAGTCTGCTCTAAGTCAATTTTTTCAGGAGTTTTTTTATGTGAATTTTTTGTGAAATCACTTGACTTTGAGTGGGCTTCAAATGCTATCCTTAAGGCATCGGGCTGAATGAGCCGGAATTGTCTGTTTTTATCCCTCTTTTTGAGTTGCCATATGACCCTCCCATCCTCTATGGCTTGGACAGTTCTGGAAAATTCAGCCCGTTTATTGTATTGTAAAGCTGATTTGCGGGGATAAGCTAAGATGAGTACAAGCTGGGGCGGATTAAAAAGGTTTCGGATCCAGGGGGTTGTGCAGCGGAGCTGCACTCCTCAAAAGCCCCCTGGTCGCCAGTTCAGCTCTGCTGAACTGAACCCGCCAGGCGCGAAATACCCCGGCTTGCTGAAAACAAACATAAATCTTACCTAAGAGATTGATAACTAACCGTTTCGTCAGTATTTTAATTCAAAAGCCCGCTGGAATTGCTTTGGGGGAGGGATAAGATTGGGATTGGAACCAGCTTCGGGGGAGCAGCCCCATTAGGCGGGCTTTCTTCCTCTGTGTCCAACTCTGCGGAGTTGGACAAAACCTCCAAGTTTCCTCTTGCAGCCATCCAGCAAACCAACG
>CAOJXI010000021.1 GCA_948465665.1 uncultured Clostridia bacterium
TAGGAAAGTTCCTCTGGACTCTTCAAACCTTTTTAATCCGCCCTAGCTTGCGGTCGTCTTAGCTTTCCCCCGCAAATTAGCTTCATCGAACTCACACTAATCTATATATGAAGCCTTTTCATCACACAGCACCAAAGCAGTGTCATTATGTCCCTGTGCCCTTTTTGCAGGTACAAAGGTATGTACCCCCTGATTTTCAAAAGTCCCTGCAAAACTAAAGGTTCCGTTTGCCGGATCCATCCACCAAGCTTTTACTTTCTCCCCCTCAATCATCTCAAGCCTAACATCAAAAGCCCTGCCGGAATAATCATAAAAAATGGCGAAATCCTTCCCTGCAAAGGCAGAAACCCTTAAATACTTTTCCCCTTCAAAACCTTCCAGCATTTGCTGGCAGGGAGCCCCTGTCCAATAAGGGAATTTCTCCATCAGATTTTTTAAAAGGACAACCTGACCCGAACCAGGATGATGTATCGCCTCATCCCAATTACAGTCCGCGCCATAATTCGCCTTATAGCAGGGTTTTAAAAACTGCATAACAGCATTGCTCCCATAAGTAAACCCGCACGCCCCCGCTAAAACAGACCACCAGGCATACCTCCTGACATCATAATCCTGCCAAAAACCTTCTTTGGGATCATGAAGCCCTTGGGGGATTTGCTCATAAGACGGTTCTGCATCCAAAGTAGGGCGGATTCTCTCCTGCCTGTGATCCCGAAGCACATACTTCCAGTTATCTTCCCCAAACCAGTCATCGGCTTTGGAAAGGTCGTCCCAGCTTTTTAAATCCCTCTGGTCATATCTCCGATGGCCGGATTGGAACATATGGATATCCAGCCAGTCCCTGTCGCTGAACCATTGTGAAGACGATGTTCTTCCAAAGGGATGATAGCACATTAATCTTTCTGGGTTATATTTTTTCAGTACTGCCGCCATTGCATCCCATACTTCTGGGTGAACGTCCCCGCGGATATCCCCGCCCATAATCCATATGATATTGGGCGAATTTTGATACCTTTTCCCTATAAACTCCGCATATGCCGTTACATTATTCATATTTAGTGCTTCAGATTTTACCATACTTCCCCATACCGGAAGAATCCCCAGATATAACCCCAGTTCTTCCGCTGTATGGACAATGTAATCTGCATGATCCCAAAAGGTATATTCCCCAGATACATCCGGTTTGGTAAAATCCCTGTCGCCTTCCAAAGCATGATTCCCATAGTGGTCAATCAACGGGATAGTATGTACAAAATCGGTTTGAATGACATTATATCCTTTGTCCGCGCGGTTTTTCAGATAAAGATAAGCATCCTCCCGGCTGGAACGCTGGATCAGCAGCCATGCAGTATCCCCCATCCAATAAAAAGGCTTATCCCCTGCCCGTAAATACTTCCCGTTTTCCGAGGGGTGCAAAGGGCCATCCTGCCAATACTTATGTGCCATTTCTGAAACCTCCTAAATTTTTTAATTAATTTTAGTAAATCGGGTTTCTACAGAAAAATTAAACTTCCTTATCATTATAACAAACCAATAGGCAAAGTCAACAAGTATAAGCATTTACTTTTTTTATTTTTAAAGAATATGGGGAAAAGCCTTGACGCTAGTCGCGATTTTATGTTACTATATGATAAGCAGAATTTAAAATATTTAGCCGTTTTTAGCGGCGCATTTTTAAACGTTGGAGGGCTTTGCATGAATCATGAATCTATCCGCTTTCTGGAAGAACAGGCTGCCAGAAGGCGCATTGACATTTTAAACCTGATTTATAAGGCTAAAACCGGCCATATCGGAGGCAGCTTGTCCAGTATTGACGTACTTACTGCCCTCTACTACCATGTTATGGATGTGGACAAGATAAAAGCTGGAGACCCTGAGCGGGACCGTTTTGTTTTAAGCAAGGGGCACAGTGTGGAGGGGTTCTATTCCATTCTGGCGGATAAGGGATTCTTCCCAAAAGAAGAACTAAGTACATATGCACAGTTCCATACCCGCCTTGCCTGCCATCCAACCAGTAAAATTCCCGGTGTGGAAGTCAGCACCGGCTCTTTAGGACATGGACTCCCTGTGGCTGTTGGTATGGCTATCGCTTTAAAACGGGACAACCGGAAGTCCCATGTCTATGTTGTTATGGGTGACGGTGAACAGGGCGAGGGTTCCGTTTGGGAAGCGGCTATGGCTGGCCCTGCTTATAAGCTGGATAACCTTACCGCCATTGTGGACAGGAACCATTTGCAGATCAGCGGAAATACGGAAAATGTTATGTGTTTGGAACCGCTTGCAGATAGATACCGCTCCTTTGGATGGAATGTGGTGTGTATTAACGGGAATGATTTCGGGGAAATTATCCCTGCGCTTTTGACAAGGGTTCCCGGGAAACCAACTGCTGTTATTTCTGATACTGTGAAGGGGAAAGGTATTTCCTTTATGGAAAATCAGGCCGCATGGCACCATAAGGTTCCAACAGAAGAACAGTATCAACAGGCTATGGAAGAGCTGGAGCAAAAATTAAAGATAAATTAAAAAGGTTTAAAGAGCTTAAACAAATTCACCACCCATATAAAAGCTCAGGAGGGGTCAACTTTATGAAAACAGAAACAAAAGGTTCCTGCCGGAAAGCGTTTACCAGTACATTAAACGCCCTGGCTTATGAATATCCTGATATTAACGCAGTCACTACCGATGCAAGAGGTTCTGTAACATTAGAGCAATTTGCCCAGGAACATCCCGAACAGTTCGTAGAAATGGGCATCGCCGAACAGGACGCGGTTTCCGTCTCCGCAGGTATGGCGCTTACGGGAAAAAATGTCTTTGTCTGCGGCCCGGCCTGTTTCCTTACAACGCGCAGTTTGGAACAGGTCAAAGTTGATGTGGCTTATAATAAAACCAATGTAAAAGTCGTAGGTGTCAGCGGCGGGTTAAGCTATGGGCCCCTTGGCGCAACCCATACAACTGTTACCGATATTGCACAGATCAGATGTATCTTTAATATGACTGTGCTTCTTCCAGCGGACGCTGTCCAAACGGAAGCGATTACCCGGCAGCTTGCACAGTTCCATGGCCCTGTTTATATGCGTATGGGACGCGGGGACGTGTACGACGTGTACCCAAAAGGAGAGGAATTTACCATAGGAAAAGCGAAACAGCTCCGGGATGGTTCTGATTTAACCATAATCGCCTGTGGTGAAATGGTTTGGTATGCTGTCCGCGCCGCGGAAAAATTGGAACAGGATGGAATCCACGCAAGGGTGCTGGATATGTTTACAATAAAGCCTATTGACCGGGAAGCTGTCCTGAAGGCCGCCCGTGAAACCGGGCATATCCTGACTGTTGAAGAACACAGCGTCTACGGCGGGCTTGGCGGCGCGGTGGCTGAAATTCTCAGCCAGGAACTTCCCACCCCTATGAAAATAATGGGACTGCCTGACGAAGATATTATATTGGGAAATTCCAGCGAATTGTTTACTTATTACGGCATTGACGGGGACGGGATTTATAAGGGCGCACAGGAACTTCTGAAAAAGTAAAAGCATCCGCCTATCAAAAACAGGAGGGGATTTTTTGAAATACATATTGTCGATTGACCAAAGCACCTCTGGGACAAAGGCGCTAATCTTTGATGAAACTTCCCGGCTTGTGGGACGCGCCGACCTCCCCCACCGCCAGATTATCCATGATAACGGATATGTGGAACATGACGGAATGGAAATTTACCAAAACGTCATTGGGAGCGCGAAAAAAGTCCTGGAACAAACCGGGGTTTCCCCATCCCAAATTGCAGCGGTGGGAATCAGCAACCAAAGGGAAACCGCTATTATGTGGGATAAGACAAACGGCCAGCCGGTATATAATGCCATTGTTTGGCAGTGCGCCAGAGGAGAAGGAATCTGCCGCCAACTGGAAGCACAGAACCCCAATTTCCCTAAAATGGTTCGGGAACATACAGGGCTGAACCTTTCCCCTTACTTTTCCGCCGCGAAATTAAGCTGGATTGTCCAGAACGTGGATGGGGTAAAGGAAAAAATGCAGGATGGCAGGATCTGCGCTTCTACTATTGACGGATGGCTTGTATGGAAGCTTACCGGCGGGAAATATTTTCGGACGGATTATTCCAACGCTTCACGCACTCAGCTATTTAATATCCATACGCTGGAATGGGATGCTGATATCTGCCGCGCCTTTGATATAAATCCTTCTGCACTGCCGGAAGTATGTTTTTCAGACAGCCTTTTCGGGGAAACGGACTTTGAAGGGCTTTTTGACCGGAAAATTCCTATTTTCTCCGTTCTGGGGGATTCCCACGCTGCCCTTTTTGGACAGGACTGCACCGAGGCGGGTTCCGGCAAGGCTACCTATGGAACCGGTTCCTCTGTTATGATCCATGTGGGGGACAAGCCCGTTTTTTCCCAAAAGGGCTTGGTCAGCTCCATTGCTTGGGGCATGAACCAAAAGGTAAGCTATGTCCTGGAAGGGAATATTAATTATACTGGTGCAATTATAAAGTGGCTTGCAGAAGATATTGAATTAATTTCTTCTTCCAAAGAATCCGGTAAAATTGCCGCTTCTATCCCTTCTACAGACGGCGTTTACCTTGTGCCTGCATTTTCCGGCCTGGGAGCGCCTTATTGGAATTCCGACTGCCGTGCTGTTTTATGTGGCATGAACCGCACTACCAAAAAAGCTCATATTGTCCGCGCCGCTGAAGAAGCGATTGCTTATCAGATTGCCGATATTCTCTCCATTGTCACAAATGATGACAAAGTTCCTCTAAAAAAACTCAACTGTGACGGCGGGCCTACCAGAGATTCCTTTTTGATGCAGTTCCAGGCAGATATGATTCGGATTCCTCTGGCTGTCCCGGAAATTGAAGAACTTTCCGGTGCAGGGGCTGCTTATGCGGCTGGGATTTCCGCCGGATTATTCGATTGGGAGGAAATACGCAGGCACAGGACTATTACAGAATTCCATCCAAAAATGGCGCTGGAACAGCGGAACCGGCTTTATAACGGCTGGAAACAGGCCGTTGCCTCTATCTTAAAGTGATTATAATATAAGGAGTGCATTATAAATGAACAAGAAACAGACTTTTGGACTGATTATGACAACCCGCAGTTTTTTCCCATCCCATCTTGTAGCTACTGCCAGGGAAAAGATTGTTAAGAAACTTCATGGGATGGGATATGAAGTTGTCACCTTGACAGACCAGGACACACAATATGGCGCGGTTGTCACCTATGAAGAAGCCTGCAAATGCGCGGAACTCTTCAAAGCTCACCGGGAAGAAATCAGCGGTATTATTGTAGTGCTGCCGAACTTTGGCGAGGAAACCGGCGTCGCAGACGCTGTTTCCCTTTCAGATCTAAACGTCCCTATTTTAATCCATGCCTGCGATGACGATTTTGACAAGCTTGGCCTGGACAACCGCCGCGACGCTTTCTGTGGGAAAATATCTTTGTGCAACAACCTGTACCAACGGGATATCAAATACACCACAACAACTTTACATACCTGCCCTATCGACTCTGACGAACTGACAAAGGATATTGAAAAGTTTGCCGGGGTATGCCGGGTAGTGAACGGGCTGCGCGGGATGCGCATTGCAGCAATCGGCGCAAGGCCCAACGCATTCCATACAGTGCGTTTTTCGGAAAAGCTCCTGCAAAAGAACGGCATTACTGTATGTACCGTAGACCTTTCAGAAATCATTTTCGCCGCCTCCAATATGGATACAGACCAAAAAGTATTAGATAAGGTGAAAGAAATCCGCGCTTATGGAAAGGTAGCTGACAGTATCAGCGAGGAAAAAGTCCTGAAACAGGCTAAACTGTGCATAGCGTTAGAGGATTGGGTAGTCATGAACCACTGCAATGCCAGCGCAATACAATGCTGGGATTCTGTGCAGAACAACTATGGCTGTGCGACCTGTTTGGCTATGAGCATGATGGGCGAAAAAGGGATGCCAAGCGCCTGCGAAATGGATATTACCGGAGCTTTGACCATGTACGCATTATATCTGGCTTCCGGCACTCCTTCCGCATATATGGATTGGAACAACAACGTTCGGGATAACCGCAATCAGTGCATTTGCCTGCATTGCTCTAATTTCCCAGCCAGTTTCTTTGGAAACGAGTTTGAAATTGAAAACCTGGATGTTCTTGCCACAACAATTGGGGCAGAGAAATGCTTTGGCGCATGCAAGGGACAGGTTTCCGCCAGCCCAATGACCTTTGCAAAGATTACCACTGATGACAAAAACGGAAAGATGAAGTGTTACGTCGGCGAAGGGAAATTCCTGCCTGACCATATCCCGACAAAAGGCGGCGTGGCTTACTGCGAGGTGGAAAACCTTCAGGGAATGATGCAGCATATCTGCAAAAACGGATATGAACATCATGTAGCGTTTAACAAATCCAATGTAGCGGACATTTTGGAAGAAGCCCTTGGGAATTATATGGGCTTTGAGGTATACTATCATAACCGCTGATTGCTGTTGATAAGATAAAGAATAAGAAAACTGGTTCTGTAATGTATTTTGTAGAACCAGTTTTATTTATACAGGGAGTAAAAAAGGAGGATATGCCTTTAAGCATATCCTCCCGGTAATGTCCGCCGGTAACGTTACCCGGCGGGCATGGAAATTAAGTTTTTGCCATGGCAGAAAAAAGGTTTTAGAATTATTGCAGGAGCTGGAGGACGCTCTGGGGCTGCTGGTTCGCCTGGGCAAGCATTGCCTGGGCGGACTGCACCAGTACGTTCATCTTGGTGTAGTTCATCATTTCTTTCGCCATGTCGGTGTCGCGGATACGGCTGTTTGCTGCGCTCAGGTTTTCAACAGCTACATCCAGGTTGTTGATGGTGTGCTCTAAGCGGTTCTGCAATGCGCCCATATCTGCACGGGCAGTAGAAACAGTATTGATAGCGGTTTTGATCTTGTCGATGGCTTCACTGGACAGACTTGCAGTCGTAATTTTTAGGCCATCCAATCCTAACCCTTTAGCGCTCATATCGGCAACAGCTACATTCATTTTATTGAAACTGTCAGCAGTATCGCCAATCTGGAGGGTTAATCCGCCGCCAATGATGGCGGGGGCATCTTGACCGGCTGCGGCAGAGATAACCAGCTCATTACCATTAGCGGTAACAGTATATCCGTCATCTTCCAGAGCTTTGGTCAGGTTAGTAATAGCGTCAGCACCATCACCTAAAGCTATCTGGCCCTGCTCATCGCCAAATGTGTATGCCTTGCCGCCAATGCGGATTGAATCACCGGAAACAATTTTGCCAGCGTCAACTGTCAACTTGGTTCCAGCACCAGTACTCGCACCCTTAGCGGAAACAACAGCCTTCAGCTTTTCCTCAGTGTTGTAAACCTCTGTGTTGCCAACCTTCTGACCAATGTGGATAGTGGTGGCATTTTTTGCCTCAATAACAAAGTTAGCAGTTTCCTTGTGGGAAAGTTGGTTGACCACATCGTCGATAGCCTTGTTTTGGTCGGCAATTTTGGTCAAATCATACGCCTTGTTAATGCCGATCTCGTCAGCACCCAAGGTTGCTTTGCCATCCCACTCCACAAACTTAAAGGTCTTGTCATCAATAGTAATAGTTTGACCAGGTTTAACAACATCAGCAGTCAGAGTGACATCCATACCAGCACGGGCACCATCGACCTTAGCTACAGCCTGAGTTACGTTGATGGTGTTGTGGTGAACCTCTCCAGTTTTGTCAAAATCAGCAGCAGCAGCAGTAACGGTAACAGCGGAACCGATAACATTGTTAATAGCTGTTGCCTTAGTATCATCAATTACTTTATCAAGTGTAGCTGTAGCATTTGCACCAGTTTTCTGAGCTACATATTCAAAGTTGACTTTAGTACCATCAGCAGTCATCTTAAAGACAGCACCGCCAACATCAACAACCTTATCAGTTGCAGCAAGACCAATACCAGCATAGTTAGTATCATTACCGGCAGTACCAGCAGCAACGATGGCATCGGCCAAATCATCTCCGGTTAAAGCAGTACCATTAGCAGCAACATTAACAGTTAATGTTGCATCGCCAACTTGGACAGTGAAATTTTTATTGGCCACCTTAGAAGTCAGGGACAAATCAGCCACATCAATACTGAAAGAGGGATTAACCTGTGTGGTGCTGGCAGTACCAAGGTGGAAAGCAGGATTGTTAGCAGTTGCAGAACCATCATTAGGCAGTGTCAACTTATCGGTGAGGTCAGCACCTTCTACAGCATCCACTGCGCCAGTGTCGCCGACAGTAAAGGCAGCCTTATTTAAGCCCATAGTGCCATCCAGAAGCTTTATGCCGTTAAAGTTTGCAGACTTGGAAATTCTGTTAATTTCTTCCAAAAGCTGATCCATTTCAGATTGAAGAGCTTCACGGTCAACCTCATTCTGGTAAGTTCCGTTAGCAGATTTCGCAGCCAGTTCAACCATACGGTTCAGCATGGAATGTACTTCTGTCAGGTTTCCTTCTGCTGTCTGGATCAAAGAAATACCGTCCTGTGCATTCGCGGAAGCAGTTTCCAACCCTGTAATCTGGGCTTTCATCTTTTCGCTGATTGCCAGACCTGCCGCGTCGTCGCCAGCGCGGTTAATTCTGAAGCCAGAAGAAAGTTTCTCCAAAGACTTTGCAACTGCGCTGTTGTTCATGCCTAACTGACGGTATGCGTTGAGTGCCATTGTGTTAGTTCTTACGACCATTCCCATGATAATACCTCCATGCAGCCCTCTTCCCTGAATTGTAAGCATCCTGCTTCATTCTTATAAGGGAAGGGCTTTTCTAAAAATAAATTATTTATTCAAACACTGCCATCCCGCCGCGCGCTGACGTTTGGCAATGCTGAAACCTGAATTATGCCAGGGACTTTTTGCTGGTGGTAATTTTAGAAAGCTTCTCATGTTGGACAGTATCGGGCGGATACAGTTCGCCACGCGAAATCTTAACGTCTTTTGGGGCGTCAATCGCCAGTTTAAACTTGTGCCCGCTCTTATCTGTCTCAACAAACTTGATATAAATGTTATCCCCTATGACAATGCTTTCTCCCAGGTTCCTTCCCAGTAACAACATGGCCTCATGCCTCCCGTTTACAAAAAAGTTAAAAATCCTTCCGGCAGGAACTTACAATAAATTTGCAATAAAGTATACTTTATTGTAAATTGAAATTTTTCAAGAAATTTTAGAAAAGGGGTTGCAATGTCATTGAAGATGTGGTAATATATTACCAGCAGGCAGGAAAAACCAGCTTACAAAAAAGTATACTTTTTTGTAAGCTGGTTTATTTTTCGACAGGCAGAAATCGGCATGATTATGCGGAAAATTGGATATGGCAATAAGGGGATATAAACGGGTTTATTTCGTTTATATCCCCTTATTGCCATAAAAAGACATATAAAACGCTTTTTTGGAGGGTTCTACAAAAATACCCTTTCTTAAAAATGTGGTACTCATCTTAGCTTTTCCCCGCGAAAACAGAAGAAAAGATAGACAGAATGGAAAAAAATGTGTACAATAGAGGAAAAGGAGGGTACATCCTTGAAAAAACTTATTATCATTAATGGAACCATGGGGGTGGGCAAATCCTCCACCAGCCAGGAGTTAATGAAACTCCTTCCCAGCAGCGTTTTTCTTGACGGGGACTGGTGCTGGAATTCTTATCCCTTTATTTCCAATGAAGAAACCAAAACCATGGTAATGGATAATATTACCTATTTGCTGAATAATTTCCTATCTTGTTCTGCTTATGAACATATCATCTTTTGCTGGGTAATGCACAAAGAGGAAACCCTGCGGGATGTTTTATCCCGTTTAAAGGGGGATTTCCAAGTTTTCTGCTTTTCCTTGGTATGTTCTGAACAGGCCCTTGTTCTGCGGCTGTTCGGAGATGTAGCAGAAGGAACCCGGCGGGAAGATGTCATTGAACGCAGCGTTCCGCGGCTGCAAAACTACTGGGACATGGACACTGAAAAAATTGACGTTACCTACATCAGCGCGCTGGAAGCCGCTGAACTAATCGAAAGCCGTGTAAAAGTCGGACAGGGACAAATGAACCGCTAGAAAGTACCTCCCTGTTTTATATCTGCTGTTTTGATTTGGAATCCTTACAAATTGACAAGGGAATCTGTTCATTCCCTTGAAGCGCTGCTGGAAAAACGATATAATATGGTGTAAGTTCGCCGGGATAAAGGCTGTCCACCCTAATGATGGCGCAGCTCTGCAAAGCTTGGCTGTTCCCGGCAGACTTGCATTTATATAAACGGAAATCCCTACAAAGGAAAGAAAGCGTGAAAAAAATGGCGGAAAAACAAGCAAAGCTGTATATTGAAAAGGAATTTAAAGTCGCACAGGCGGACAAGCGCCTGTTCAGTTCCTTTCTGGAACATCTGGGACGTGCCATTTACACCGGAATTTATGAGCCGGGCCATCCCCTGGCGGATGAGGACGGCTTTAGAACTGATGTAATCAAACTGGTTCAGGACTTGGGAATTTCCCATGTCCGGTATCCCGGCGGGAACTTCCTGTCTGGTTACAACTGGCGGGATGGAATCGGCCCTAAATCGGAACGTCCTACCCGTCTGGATTTGGCGTGGAATACCATTGAAACAAACCAGTTTGGAATAGATGAATTTTGTGACTGGTGCAAAAAATCCGGCGCATCTGTTATGGGCGCGGTGAATATGGGAACCGGCACACCAAAAGAGGCAGGCGAACTTTTAGAATACTGCAACTTTCCCGGCGGGACATATCTTTCCGACCTGAGAATTAAAAACGGCCATAAATCCCCTCATAACATCAAATTATGGTGTGTAGGAAATGAAATGGACGGAAGCTGGCAAATCTGCCATCTGGACGCGGTGGATTATGGGAAAAAAGCCCTGGAAACCGCTAAAATTATGAAATGGGTTGACCCGGAAGTTGAACTTGTTGTAAGCGGCAGTTCCAACACCAAACAGCCTACTTTCCCGGAATGGGATCGGGTTGTTCTGGAGCACACTTATGAAAAAGCAGATTACCTCTCTCTCCACACATATTATGAAAACAAGGGAAACGACCTTGATTTCCTTGCCTCGTTTATGGATATGGAGCATTTTATTCATACCATTGTCAGCACCTGTGACTATGTGAAAGCCGTTAAGCGCAGCAAAAAAACAATGATGCTTTCTTTTGACGAGTGGAACGTCTGGTACCAGCAGAAACAAACGCCCCATGGCTGGATGGAGGCCCCTCCTATTCTGGAAGATCATTATTCTGTTTTGGATGCCCTTGTGTTTGCTGGAATGGGCATGACGCTTCTTAACCATTCTGACCGGGTAAAAATCGCCTGTTTTGCGCAGCTGGTCAATGTTATCGCTCCCATTTTTACAGAAAAGGGCGGCAGGGTAATCCGCCAATCCATTTATTATCCCTTCCAGCTTTTGTCCAGGTATGGGAGCCGTGGGACAGTGCTTAAACCTGTAACAGTTGCCCCTGAAACGGAAACCTGTTATGGCGAAACCCCCTTGGTTCATTCTTCTGTTGTTTATAATGAGGAAGATAAAACAATTACGGTTTTCCTTCTTAACCTTCAAAATGAGGATATGAAGGTGGATTTGTCTATGCGTTCCTTTGGCAAAGTATCTATGACGGAACGGCTCTGCATGTCTAACCCTGACCTGAATCTGGAGAATACTTTTGAAAACCCGGAACAGACAGCGCCGGTTTCCCTGCCCTGTGAAAAAGGAACATTTGAAGATTGTACGGTGAATCTTTCAAAAACTTCCTGGAATGTTTTACGCTTCCATGTGGAGTAAACGATAAAATCAAAAGGAGTGCGTTGCTATGGAAAAAATAACCCTAGACCTTTTTACAAAATACAAATTTTTAAGCAGCCTTTCCCTTTCCCCGGATGCCGCCCATGCTGCTTTTACGGTTGGCCAGGCTGATATGGAGAAAAACGGCTATCACCATAACATCTGGTTATACCGCCTGGCTGACAAAAAAATGACCCGTTTAACCGGCATGGACAATGAACGCAGCTTTATCTGGGAGGACAGCGAAACCATCCTCTTCCCTGCTGTCCGCAAGGAAAAACACAAAAAAGAAATTGAGTCTGGAAAATATTTGACTGTCTACCAAAGGATTTCCATCAGCGGCGGCGAGGCTGAGGAAGCTTTTACCGTCCCCCTGAAGGTAAGCGCCATCCATAAACTGGAAGGAAGCAAATACCTTCTGGAAGCCCTATATGAAATCGGGCGTCCCAATGTGGAGAATATGTCTGGCGAGGAACAGTCTAAAGCCTTGAAGCAATTGAAAGAAGAAAAGGACTATTATGTTTTTGATGAACTTCCTTTCTGGGTAAACGGAAAGGGCGTTACCAATAAACAGCGCAACCGTTTATATTTGTTTGATGCCGCGTCCGGCGAAATTACGCCTGTCTCCTCCCCTACGTGCAGTGTAGGAGCGGTTTCTGTCAGCGACGATCATTCTAAAATTGTATACGCCGGCCCGGATTATGATTCTGTCAATCCGCAGTTTGCCGAGGTGAAGCTTTACGATATCCCCTCCGGCAAAACGGAAACCCTGGTAGAAGGCGGAATCTATACAATTATGCGGACAGCATTTTATGGGGACGGGGTTCTGTTTATCGGTTCTGACAGGAAACGTTATGGCACCAGCGAAAACGCCAAATTTTATACGGTTGACCTGTCCACCAAGGAAATTAAAGTATTTGCCGATCCAGACCGCGCTGCCGGCAATTCCGTTGGTTCCGACTGCCGTTTAGGTGCGGGAAGGGGATTTAAAATTGTTGATGGGACGATTTACTCCCTCTTTACGCTGGACAATACCTCCTATCTTTGCCGTATGGACAAGGACGGATCTGTTCATCCGCTTACGGCAGACAACGGCGCTGTTGACTGCTTCGATATTCAAAACGGGAAATCTATGTTTATCGGGATGCGGGATATGAGGTTACAGGAACTGTATTCCTTTGACCTTTCTTCCCACAGTGAAGAACGTATCAGCGGCTTTAATGACGATATTACCGAAAAATACTATGTTTCCATGCCGGAACCCCTCTCCTTTACCAACAAAGACGGTGTAAGGATTGACGGCTGGGTGATGAAACCTTACGGGTACGACGAAAATAAAACCTATCCTGCTGTTTTCGATATCCACGGCGGGCCAAAGGGCGTTTACGGCGCTGTATTTAACCATGAAATGGAATACTGGGCAAGTGAAGGATACTTTGTATTTTTCTGCAACCCCCGCGGTTCTGACGGGCGCGGAAATGAGTTCGCCGATCTGCGCGGGAAATATGGTACAGTCGATTACAGCGATTTAATGGAGTTTACAGACAAGGTCTTGGAAAAATACCCCCAGATTGACAAGGCTAAGGTTTGCGAGACAGGCGGCAGTTACGGCGGGTTTATGACCAACTGGATTATCGGCCATACCAACCGGTTTGCGGCAGCAGTTTCCCAGAGGTCTATTTCTAACTGGATCAGCAAATGCCTGACAACTGACATCGGTTATTACCACAATATGGACGCTATGCAGTCTACCCCTTGGAACGATATGGAAAAAATGTGGGGCTTCTCTCCCCTGAAATATGCGGATAAATGTACTACGCCTACTTTGTTTATCCATTCCGGGGAAGATTACCGCTGCTGGCAGGCTGAGGGGATTCAGATGTTTACTGCTCTGAAATATCATGGTTGTGAAGCCAGGCTCTGCTATTTTAAAGGGGAAAACCATGAATTGTCCAGGTCTGGCAAGCCCAAACACCGAATTCGCCGGTTAAAGGAAATTACAGAGTGGTTTGACGCTCATGTAAAATAAGCGGAATTTAGGAGTAGGCTCTTGTGAATAAACAGGAGCCTACTTTAATATAATGTGGGTTCGATGAATTTTTGTGCTTTTCTGTTCTGGGTACGCCATCCAGCAAACCGTTGGTTTGCTGGATGGCTGCAAGAGGAAGAAGCCCGCCTAATGGGGCTGCCCCCACCAAGCTGGTTCCAAGCCCAATCTTATCCCGCCCCCGAAGCAATTCCAGCGGGCTTTTTATTAAAATACTGACGAAATGGTTAGGTATCAGTCTTTAGGTATGGCTTATGCTATCTTTCAGCGAGCTGGGGTATTTCGCCCTCTGCGGAGGGCGACCAGGGGGCTTTTGAGGAAAGCCCCCTGGACCCGAAACCTTTTTAATCCGCCCTAGCTTGTACTCGCCTTAGCTTATTCCCCGCAAATTAGCTTTATCGAACTCATATTAAATTGTATTGGACAAAAAAGACATTTTGGGGTATCATTAAGATGGGAGAAATTTTATATATCGGGTTTAAAGGAAAAAGCAATTCCTCTTATCAGCTTGTTCAAAAATTAAATGGCGAAAAAATTTTCCTTACCAACTCCTTCCAGGGATTAAAAAAGGATATTGATGGAATAGCGGATATTGGCGCATACCGTATTGTATATATGTTTGGTTTAGACAAAAACCTATATGGTTCTGTAAGGATTGAAGCCTGTGCGAAGCAAAACGTTCAAACAGCCAGGTCTTATATTGACCTATTTCCAATTAAGCAGAAAATGGAACGCTATCATATAAAAAGCGAGATTTCGGAACATCCTACTCGTTTTTTATGTAATGAAGCATACTATCAAATCCTGCAAAAGACCAGCGGCAAAGCAGTTTTTATTCATATACCCACACAGCGGTATTTGCCGGAGGGAATGTTTTACAATTTGGTTGAGCTGTTTAATAACGGTGGATTATAGATAATAAAGAAATTATATTTATGTTTAAATATCTGATTTTTTCTCAATCTGTAAATATATTAAAATTATTTGTTGCAGATTAAATGGCATTAGCTATAATATAAGAGTACGGAATATTTTCCTAATTGGCTGTCAAACCATTCGAGAGGAATTTCATCATGAAACGAAAAATGCAGATTTCAGCGGCGGCCTGTGCAGTCCTGGCGGTGCTGGGCTTTACGGGATGCAGTCCTGGCAGCCCTTTGTCAAACAGTGCGGTAAATTCCAAAACAGATTCCATATCCACTATTTCGGGAGATTCCGGCGGAGCGGCAAATAAACCTCCCGCTCGTTCTGATTTGTATACTCCTGCCGGGGAATTCCCCATTGTAAAGGAGACAATCCGACTAACAATATTTGCCCCGGCGGACGGTCAGTTTTCCAGGGATCAAAACGATCTTACAAAAGAGCTGGAGGAAATGACAAATATTGATATTGTGTGGAAGATTGCTTCCAGCGGGGCATTTAACGAGAAAATGAACCTTATGTTTGCGTCCGGTGAAATGGCGGATGTTGTTGCAACCGGGCCAAGTACAGAGGATCGTATTTCTAAGGCTGAGGAAATGCACCTAGGCGCACAGGGTTTCATTATCCCTCTGGAAAAGATGGTTGACTCTATCTCCCAGGGATACTGGGACGCTTTTGAGAAACTCCCCGGGCTCCGGGAATATATTACGACTCCAGAAGGACACATTTATACTTTGCCCAATGTAGACGGCTCCCTGCACATCCAGTTTAATAATAAACTTTGGATGAACGCCAAATGGCTGGAACGTTTGGGGTTGGATATGCCTGCCACAACCGAGGACTTGTATCATGTGCTGAAAGCGTTCCAGGAGCAGGATGCAAATGGCAACGGTGACAGCGAAGATGAAATTCCCCTTTCCACCTGTATTAAAGAAACGGGTGTGGAGATAGATGGTTTTTTGATGAATCCGTTTCAGCTCACGCCGGAAAGCAAAGTGTATCTTGAAAATGGAAAGGTAGTATTTTCCCCTATTACAGACGGGTATAAAGAGGGATTGGCCTATATCCGAAACCTGTACAAAGAAGGACTGATTTCCCCGGATTCCTTTACCCAGAGCAAGGAAAACCAGATTAAGATAAATGAAAGCGGGGATGCCCCTGTAATTGGTTCATTTCTTGCCCAGCGTCCTGGGTACGCCTGCGATTTAACCGTTTACCCGGATAACAGCCGAAGATGGGAGGAATACCAATCTGTCCCGCCCTTGATTGGGCCGAACGGAACCGCAGAATCTGCATGGAATCCTTATGCTATGTATCAAACCGGCGTTTTTGCAATTACAAGCGCCTGCCAGTATCCTGAAGCTGCCTTTCGTCTGGTAGACTGGCTTGCCACAGAGGAAGGAACGCTTCGCAGTGCAGAAGGCCCTGAAAATATTGGATGGCGGTATGCTGAGGAAGGCGGGCTTGGCCTGGACGGCGAACAGGCTTTGATTGTCCAGCTCCCTGAAACAAAACCTGAAAATTCTGGATGGGGCCAGTTATGCGGACTTGTCCGCACCCCGGAACTGGTTGCGGGATATGCTGCCCCGCAAGACCCCTATGGCGAGGGAGTCCCGCCCCTTCAGGGAAGAAATATTGTTTTATATAACGCTTCCTTAGAACATCAGGCGGCTGCCCAGCCCTTTGAATCTGTCCTGCCGGATTTATATTATTCGGAGGAGCAGATTGATGCGTTTTCCATTTTGAAAACTACTGTCCTGGATTATGCAAAGGAATCGGCAGAGGCGTTTATTACCGGAACCAAAAGCATTGAACTGGAATGGGACAAATACCTTCGCCAGATAGAATCCATTGGTTTGTCAGATTACCTGTCCATGATACAGGCAGCTTATGATTCCAGCCTCTTTTCCAAATAAACGTTATCTCTTAAAAGCGGACATATAGGCCCCGGCGGAAAATATTCTATTTCCGCCGGATTCTATGTGCCCGAACCGTAATGCAAATATCCATTTCTATAGCAGAACGGGAAGGCATAATGGTTTTATTCACAATATCATATTCAGCGAATCAAATATTATAAGGAGGCATCCAAAATGGCCATTGAACGAAAAGAATTGGTCCAAGGGCATAATCCGGGACTTTTTGGGTTTGATTATAATTCTCCCATGACCCTTGGAAACGGAGAATTCGCCTTTAACGCAGATGTTACCGGACTTCAAACTTTTTATGATTTATATGAAGACAACCTTCCATTGTGTACCCAGTCCCAATGGGGCTGGCATACTACCCCTGTATCAGAAGAAAAATACAGTTATTCCCGCGATGATTTGAAATTAACTATGTTCGATACCTATGGGCGGCAAGTAGGATACGCCAAGCAAAAGGCTTTTGGAAATGAAGAAGTATATGATTGGCTCCGTAAAAATCCCCACCGTTTAAACTTAGCCCGTATTGGGTTTGCTATCCGCAAACGTGACGGCAGCCAGGTAAAGCCAGAAGAAATTACCAGTATATACCAGGAATTGGACTTATACGACGGCACACTATACAGCCGTTTCAAAGTGGAAGGAGTTCCGGTTGCAGTTCGCACCTGTATCCATCCAACCCTGGATATACTGGCGATTGAAGTCCATTCAGAACTAATTCCCATGCGCCAGCTTTGGATTGAACTGCGTTTCCCTTACGCGTCCCCGGACAAAAGCGCCTCCGACTGGCTTAACATTGACGACCATTCCACAGAGGTTATTTTTGAGGATGACGGCATTGTACAACTAAAACGCACATTAGACCAAGATGAATACTATGTTTCCATCCGTGAAACTTCAGACAACATTACTGAAAAACGCGGGCGGCATTTGGTAGCGGTCAATTCCAAAACCGGAAACACCATTAAAACCTGTATTGAATTTTCACAAACGGACAAGCGTTCCAATATTCCTACATCGCGGGTATTCCGGGAATGTGAAAACTATTGGAACCAATATTGGGAAGAGGGCGGTATTCTCCGGCTTTCCAACAGCAGCGATCCAAGGGGTCGCGAACTGGAACGGCGGATCATCCTTTCCCAATATCTGACAGCCTGCCAATGCTGCGGGTCAGTTCCTCCCCAAGAAACAGGTCTTACCTGCAATAGCTGGTATGGCAAGGCCCATCTTGAAATGCACTTCTGGCACGCGGCCCATTTCCACTTCTGGAACCGAACCGCGCTGTTGGAACGGAGTATGCAATGGTACATTGACCATCTTTCTGACGCAAAAGCTTTGGCGGCAAGCCAGGGTTACAAGGGCGCACGCTGGATGAAAATGGTTGGTATCAATGGCGTTGACAGCCCTTCCCCCATTGCCCCTCTATTAATATGGCAGCAGCCCCACATTATCTGGTATCTGGAAAGCTGTTACCAGGATCATCCTGACAGCGAAACCCTGAAACGTTATGCTGAGGTTATGTTTGAAACAGCGGAATTTATGGCTGATTTTGCTGTTTGGGATGAACAAAATGGGCGGTACGTTCTTGGCCCGCCCTGCATCCCTGCCCAGGAACGCCATGATGCTGCTACCTGTTTGAACCCCACCTATGAAGTTGAATACTGGGTTTTCGGCCTGAAAATTGCCTGCCGCTGGAAAGAACGCATGGGCGAAACTCCCGATCCCAAATGGGTGGACGTTATGAAGAAAATGGCTCATCCACTGATTGTAAACAATACCTATATGGCACAGGAGAACTGCCCCGAAACCTTTGAGAAGGTTAATACGGACCATCCATCTATGCTTTGCGCTTACGGTTTGATTAACAGCGGGAGGATTGATCCTGCTGTGATGGATAATACTTTAAGCCGGGTTTTAAATGAATGGGATTTCCCCTCCATGTGGGGATGGGATTTCGGCGTGATGGCTATGACTGCTACCGTTTTGGGCAGGCCGGATGTTGCTGTTGATATTTTACTGAAAGAGACGGAAAAGAACTGCTATGTTGTCAGTGGGAATAACAGGCAGGATACCAGGAAGGATTTACCGCTTTATTTGCCCGGAAACGGAAGCCTGCTGCTGGCTGCTGCAATGATGGCCGCCGGTTTTGATGGCTGTCAGAAGGCCGCTCCGGGATTCCCGGATAATGGGAGCTGGACGGTTGAAGCGGAGAATATACGCCCCTTCTGGTTTGATTTATCTAAATAACGGTAAGATTTTTTGGAGGAGGGCCGCGCAGTCTTTAAATTGCGCGGCTCTTTTTGGCGGAAAAGCAAATTTGCGGGCACAGCCTAAGACGACCGCAAGCTGAAGCGGATTAAAAAGGTTTCGGGTCAAGGGGGCTTTCCTCAAAAGCCCCCTGTCGGGTCCAGGGCAGACAGCCCTGGTCGCGCCCGCAGGCGCGAAATACCCCAGCAGGCTTAAAGATAACAGAAACCTTGCCTAAGAAACGATAACTAACCGTTTCGTCAGTATTCAAAATAAAAAGCCCGCTGGAATTGCTTCG
>CAOJXI010000022.1 GCA_948465665.1 uncultured Clostridia bacterium
GGCTTTTTAGGAAAGCCCCCTGGACCCGAAACCTTTTTAATCCGCCCCAGCTTGTGCCCATCTTAGCTTTCTCCCGCAAATTAGCTTTACCGAATTCCTTATTTTTGACGCTTGAGAAGATGAATCCTGCAAACCCTCAAATCCCTTTTTGGAAAACAATGCTGGAAATCCCTCTAAAACCTGCATTATTATTGGTAGTACCATCCAAACTTTTAATTATGTCTTGTAAAGAAAAGGTTTCTGCGCTATACTAAAAAAGCGCCGATGAAATTTAAAGAAGCTTGTCTTGCATCATCGACGTATAAACGGTTGAAATTTCCACTTAAAAGGGGCTGCTTCCTTAAAGCAGCCCAGAAAATATATAGGAGGAATTAGTCATGCCAGCCTATCAGGAGCTGTCCACGGCGCAGTTAGAAACCATGTTGAAGGAATTTCGTACCCAGTATGCAGATTTTCAAAAGAAGGGTTTAAAGCTGGATATGTCCAGGGGCAAGCCGGCAGCAGATCAGCTTGAGTTGTCAATGCCGATGTTTGACGTATTAAATTCCTCATCCTATATGAAGACAGAGGATGGATTTGATCTCCGCAATTATGGGGTTGTCGATGGAGCAATGGATGCAAAGCGGCTTTTTGGGGAATTGATGGGCGTGTCTACTGATGAAATAATCCTGGTTGGCCCGTCCAGCCTTACATTGATGTATGATACGATTGTCAGGGCAATGCTCCATGGAGTTTTAGGAGGTTCTAAGCCATGGGGGAAATATGATAAAATCAAGTTTCTGTGTCCTGTCCCTGGTTATGACCGTCACTTTGCCATCTGCCAGAACCTGGGGATTGAAATGATTCCTGTAGATATGACAGAAACCGGCCCGGATATGGATGTAGTAGAAAGATTAGTTTCAACGGATGAAACGGTTAAGGGAATCTGGTGTGTCCCTAAATATTCCAATCCCCAGGGGATTACCTATTCTGATGAAACGGTTCGCCGTTTTGCCAACCTCAGCCCGGCAGCGCCGGATTTTCGTATCTTTTGGGATAACGCTTATTGTATCCATGATTTGTATGATGAACCTGACCATCTCCTCGACCTGTTTTCAGAGCTGAAAAAAAGCGGCAAAGCCAATATGATGTTTATGTTTGCGTCTACTGCCAAGATGACCTTCCCGGGTTCCGGCGTGGCAATGATGATTGCAACAAAGGAAAACCTGGATTTTGTGCGGAAAGACCTTTCCATCCAGACCATTGGGCCTGATAAAATAAACCAGGTTCGCCATGTACGGTTCTTTAAGGATGTAAATAATATTTATGCCCATATGAAAAAACACGCTGCCCTTTTGCGTCCCAAATTTGAAACGGTTTTGGATACTTTGGAAAGGAACCTTGGAGAAGCAGGGATTGCTTCCTGGAAGAAGCCTAACGGCGGGTACTTTATCGCGCTGAATACATTAGAGGGCTGTGCCAAACGGGTTGTATCCCTTTGTAAAGAGGCGGGCGTTGTTATGACCGCCGCAGGCGCAACCCATCCCTATGGGGCAGACCCTAAAGATTCTACTATTCGTATTGCGCCTACTTATCCTGTCATTGAGGAACTGAAACTGGCGGCAGAATTGTTCTGCCTGTGTGTCAGGATTGCCAGCATAGAGAAAATTTTGCAGACAAGGTAAATTCTTCTTGCATCTTTTGCGTTCCTGTGCGAAAATAAATACCGGCCCTTCTTTTTTTGACAGGGGGCCGGTATTGATTTGTTTTCCATTGCCGATAAATTTATATTAACGGAGGTTTTACTGTGAATAACCGCTTTGAAAGCCCTTTTTCTACCCGCTACGCCAGCGATGAAATGCAATACCTTTTTTCCTCAGACAAGAAATTTTCTACTTGGCGGCGCTTATGGGTTGCCCTGGCACGCTCTGAAA
This sequence comes from uncultured Clostridia bacterium, assembly GCA_948465665.1. Taxonomy (GTDB): domain Bacteria; phylum Bacillota; class Clostridia; order Oscillospirales; family Ruminococcaceae; genus UBA1405. The sequence continues at coordinate 1,914 of CAOJXI010000022.1, forward strand.
TGAAATTGGGCCTCCCCATTACCCAGGAGCAGGTGGACGAGCTGTCAGCCAATGTTGACAATATTAATTATGACGTTGCCCGCCAGCGTGAAAAGGAAGTCCGCCATGATGTTATGTCCCATGTCTATGCTTACGGCGTTCAATGCCCAAAAGCAAAAGGGATCATCCATTTAGGTGCAACTTCTTGTTATGTAGGCGACAATACCGATATTATTATTATGCGGGATGCCCTAAACCTGGTTAAGCGCAAACTGGCAAATGTTATTTCCCTGCTTTCAGGTTTTGCTATGAAATACCGCGATATGCCTGCTCTTGCGTATACTCATCTTCAACCTGCGCAACTTACTACTGTTGGGAAACGCGCCACCCTTTGGATAAATGAACTTGTTATGGATTATGAGGAAGTCTGTCACCGCATTTCCACCCTGAAACTCCGCGGCGTGAAGGGGACTACTGGCACCCAGGCAAGTTTTATGGAGCTTTTTGAAGGGGATTCCCAGAAAATTAAACAGCTTGATGAAATGATCTGCCGGGAAATGGGCTTTGATGCAAGCGTCCCTGTTTCTGGACAGACCTATTCCCGCAAAGTGGATTACCAGGTCTTATCCGTTTTATCCGGTATTGCCCAAACTGCCAGCAAGTTTTCCTATGATTTAAGGCTCCTTGCAAACTTTAAGGAAATGGAGGAACCTTTTGAAGCGCATCAAATCGGTTCCTCTGCTATGCCCTATAAGCGCAACCCAATGAGAAGCGAACGCATTTCCTCCCTCGCACGTTATGTTATGATTGACACCCTGAACCCTGCTTTTACTTCCGGCACGCAGTGGTTTGAAAGAACTCTGGACGACTCCGCAAACAAGCGTATTTCTGTTGCAGAGGCTTTCCTGGCTGTGGACGCTATTCTGAAAATTATGCTTAATGTCTGCGATGGGCTGGTCGTTTATCCAAAGGTAATCCATCAGCGGGTAATGGCGGAACTGCCCTTTATGGCTACCGAAAATATTATGATGAGCGCCGTTAAAAAGGGCGGGGACAGGCAGCATCTTCATGAAAAATTGAGGGAACATTCAATTGCCGCTGCAAGGGTTGTGAAAGAGGAAGGTTTGCCCAATGATCTGATTGACCGCATTTGTGCCGACCCGGCTTTCCAGTTGGAACGCTCGGAAATTGAAGCTGTTTTGAAACCCATTAACTTTACAGGGCGTTCGGTGGAACAGGTCGAGGAATTTGTCCAAAATGTCGTACAGCCTATTTTAGATGAAAATAAGGATGTTTTAGGGGAAAAGGCGGAATTAAGCGTCTGATTTTGGCTTTCCTGGTTTTCTTAAAAACAGGCTTGTATTTCTTGCTGTATATGCTGTATAATGGATAAATACCGGTCTTTTCCAAAAAAGCCCGGTTAAGAACTAAAATCTGGAGGTTTACCTATGAAAAAAGTAGGAAAACCGGTGTTTTTCGTGGTGCTTGTGTTGATTCTTTTATTGACATATACGTCGTTTTTAGGGATCAGCACAACCTTTGGCGATATTCCCACCACCTGGATAAAGGGCGCTGGGGACATACGCTGGGGGATTGACGTTCGGGGCGGGGTAGATGTAACATTCAGCCCGCCGGATGATTACGACGCTTCCGATGAAGACATGGCGGCAGCGGAGCAGATTATCAAGGTACGAATGGTTTCGCAAAATATAACAGACTACGAAATCTACACCGATTACGACAAAGATCGCATAATTGTCCGTTTCCCCTGGAAGGAAGACGAAACCGAATTCAACCCAGAAGATGCAATCGCGGAACTGGGGGCAACAGCCCGCCTGACTTTTCGTGAAGGATATGAAACGGATGCTTCCGGCCTTCCCTCTGGAGTGACAGCGGAAACAATTATTTTGGAAGGCAAGGATGTTGAGGAAGCAACTCCAGCTATGACGAATACAAATGAGATAGTTGTTTCCCTTAAACTGACCGCTGAAGGAGCGGAAAAGTTTGCAGAGGCGACCACCCGCTTAGCTCCAACCAAAGGGATTATTTCTATTTGGATGGATGATGTAATGATCAGCTATCCAAGCGTGCAAAACGCAATTACCAATGGTGAAGCGTCTATTTCCGGCAATTTTGACGCTGCCGCCGCAAAGGAGCTGGCAGATAAAATTAATGCTGGTGCATTGCCCTTCGCGCTGCAAACCACTAACTTTAGTACAATTTCCCCAACTTTGGGCGTTGGTGCAAGGGATGCTATGGTAATGGCTGGCTTTATAGCTTTTGCTGCCATTTGTGTGATGATGATAGTGCTTTATCGCCTTCCCGGCATTGTCGCCTGTATTGCACTTATGGGACAGGCTGCCGGAACCGTTGCAGCTATTACCGGGTATCTTCCCTCGATTTCCAGCTTTACCCTGACCCTTCCGGGTATTGCAGGTATTATCCTTTCCATTGGTGTCGGCGTTGACGCAAATGTGATTACCTATGAACGCATCCGCGAGGAATTGCGCCTGGGACGTGGGATTGACGCAGCTATCGATGCAGGTTATAAACGCGCCTTTACTGCTATTTTTGACGGAAATATTACGGTCGTGTTTGTAGCCGTTATTTTGATGGGTGCTTTTGGCCCGCCTGCAAGTATTTTCGCCATGATGCTGAAACCTGTTTTTGGTATTTTCGGCTCCTCTACAACAGGGGCGATTTATTCCTTTGGGTATACCCTTTTAGTAGGTATTATCCTGAATTTCTTAATGGGCGTCACAGCTTCCCGTTTAATGCTCAAATCTCTTTCTAAATTTAAGCCGCTCCGCAAGGCATGGCTTTACGGAGGTGAAAAGAAATGATTGATTTTGTTGGAAAAAGAAAGATTTTTTTCTCCATCTCCATTGCCCTTGTAGCTGTCACCCTGATTGGTTCACTCTTTCTTGGGCTGAATCTGGATATCCAGTATAAAGGCGGTACGATGCTCACCTATTCGTACTCCGGCGATATTAATAAAGATGAATTCCTTTCCATGGTTCAGCAGATTGTAGGCGGGCAGGCTTCTGTTCAGGAAACCAGCGATTTGGCAACCGGGAATTCCAACCTGGTCGTTTCGCTTGCATCCAACAGCGGCCTTACTGCTGACAAACAACTGGAACTCTCCGACAAGCTCTCGGAAACCTTCAGCGCAAATGACCTGCATACAGAATCTATCAGCAATGTCAGCGCTTCTGTTGGCAAAGAGTTTTTCCTGAAAAGCTTGGTTGCTGTCGTGTTTGCCGCTGCCGTTATGGTTGTTTATATTGGCCTCCGCTTTAAACGCATCAGCGGATGGTCTGCGGGCGTTATGGCGATTATCGCATTAGCTCATGATATTGTTGCCGTGATTGCCGTTTTTGTATTTTTCCGCTTGTCGGTGGATGCGAACTTTATGGCTGTTGTTTTGACAATCCTTGGTTATTCTATTAACGACACTATCGTTATTTATGACCGTATCCGTGAAAACCGCAGGACTTACGGGGAAAAGCTCCCCATTGCCGAACTGGTGAACAAAAGCATGAACCAATCCCTGAAACGTGCTTTAGTTACTACAATTACTACGGTTATGGCTTTGGTAGTGATTGCGGTTGTCACCCTGATATTTAATGTCACATCCATTGTCACCTTTGTTTTCCCGTTAATTGTCGGTTTGATTTCCGGCACTTATTCCTCAGTCTGCCTTGTTCCCTGTATGTGGGTTATGTGGCAGGAATACCGCGCTGGAAAAAAACAGTCTGACTCCAAGAAATAACTCTACAAACAAATTTACCTGTAAAAAGCGTCTGCTGACAGAAAACGGCAGACGCTTTTGTCTTTTGTGTGCTTCAGAGGGGAAGTAGGTATTCTTCAATAAAAGTAAATATATTTTTACTTTTTGTAAAAATATATTTACTTTTTAAGCGGACTATGCTATATTTATTAGGCAAGGAGGCGTGATACATGAATACATTACCTATCAATAGGATTATAAATGGCGAGTGTGTATCTGAAATGAAAAAATTACCTGACTCATGCGTCGATTTAATTATTGCAGACCCGCCCTATAACCTTTCTAAGGGCAGCGAATGGAAATGGGATAATAGCGTAGAACTTCAAGGCATGGGCGGCAACTGGAATAAGGTCATGCAAGTATGGGATGACTTCACATTTGAATCCTACATGACATTTACTAAAGCATGGCTTACTGAGGCTAAGAGAATACTTAAGCCAACTGGCTCCATGTGGATTTTTGGTACATATCATAACATTGGTGTTATCAATGTTATTTGCCAAATGCTCGGAATTGAAATCATCAATGAAGTTGTATGGTATAAAAGAAACGCTTTCCCTAATTTGGCAGGAAGAAGATTGACGGCAAGTCATGAAACAATTTTGTGGTGTAACAAAGGAGAAAAGAAAAGAGAATACTTTTTTGATTATGAATATTCAAAAAGCGGTGACTTTTCTTATGACAGCTTGAAGACTCCGGGAAAGCAAATGCGAACTGTATGGGACATATCCAACAACAAAGAAAAAGTTGAACTTAAATATGGTAAGCATCCTACACAGAAACCAATCAGAATTCTTAAACGAATGATTAAATTGGCTTCAAGAGAGGGTGATATTATTCTCGCTCCTTTTTCGGGTTCTGGAAGTGAATGTGTTGCTGCAAAGATGACAGGAAGGAAATATATTGGAATTGAACTTGATAATTTATACTGTGAAATTGCAGCAAATCGTTTAGCTCATGTTGAGGCAAACGAGGATCAGTTAGGGCAGCTCAGTTTGAGTCTATTTGAAAGCGAGGAGACCAAATGAAAAGCTTAATCCTTAATGAAAAAGAGCTTCGCAAAAAAATGATCGATTTGGATATTAAAACCATTAATGAATTGGCTGCAAAGTCCGGGGTATCCAAACCCACAATTTATGAATATATAAATGGGAAATCTCCGCTTTCAGCGGCATTTACCCGTTTATGTGATTATCTAAATGTTGCTCCTCACGAAATTTTAGTAGAAACCGAACTAATATCTGCGGAGGAGTAAAATGTTCAAACCAGTTATTAAGTGGAGCGGCAGCAAGCGCAGCCAATCTGCAGTGATAAAAGAATATTTACCTGAAAAATTCAATAGGTACTATGAGCCGTTTATTGGCGGCGGTTCTATGATATATGCTATTAATCCCACAGATGCAGTTTGTGGAGATATCTGTGTTCCGTTAATTGATTTGTGGAATGAAATCAAGAACAACCCAGCTGAATTATCTGAAGCATATAGACTGCGCTGGATAAGATTGCAAACCGAAGGGCATCAGGCATATTACTCTATCAGGGATGAATTCAATAAAAACCGCTCTCCCCAGGATCTGCTGTTTCTGTCCAGAACATGTGTCAATGGTTTGATCCGCTTTAATGCAAATGGAAATTTTAACAACTCTTTACATCATACCCGGCCTGGAATATCTCCTGACAGTTTGGAAAAAATTATTCTGGATTGGTCTAGGCATATTCAAGGTGCGGAGTTTATTGCCGCTGATTATACTATTACAACCGAAACTGCCAAATCGGGTGATCTGATATATTTAGACCCTCCGTATTTTCATACGAAGGGTCGTTACTATGGTACCATTGATTTTGATGCTTTCCTCACCTACCTTGAACGCTTAAACAGCAAAGGTATTAAATATATGCTCTCTTTTGATGGCATTAGAGGAAAGGATGACCTTACTGTTGAATTACCCAAAGAATTATATAAACGCCATGAGTTTATTCCATCAGGCAATTCCAGTTTCAAAAAAGTTATGAATAAAGAGAATATTCAAGTGTTAGAATCGCTGTATCTCAACTGGTAGTTTAGAAAACAGTTATTTCGTTGAATCCAATTTCTTCAACTTTGTCACAAATAAATTTTTTTAGAACTTCGGCGTTATGGGTAGCTGTAACAATTTCAATTTTCCATCCGTGTTCAACAGGTTCCATAACAAACAGCATATCGCAGTTGCTCTGTTCAAAGACAACATGATTCACCTGTGCAAATCCTCGCAGGTAGGCCGCAGCAGAGATTACTTCAAACGCATTAAAATCAACAAGGCGCTGCGACTGCGTCCATGTCCTAATACGGGGATGGGTCAATCGCTCCACATTGGGGATATAACTCATAAGATTGCGGATATAGTTTATAAGACCCTCTCCGACATTTTTTTCTAAGTCAAAGGAGCGTTCTTTTGATTCAATGGAAAGCAGAACAGGACGGCCAAATACCCCGAACAGTTCTAAAATATGGTCAGGGCGCTTTCCATTGATTTTTTCGCTTACACGGGGCAGGGATAGCCAGCGCACCTCGTAATTTCCATAAAGGACAGAGAGTCCGCTCCAATCGCCGCCGGGAGGATTGCACATCCCCTCAAAACAAACCTTGTGGAGCAGGTGAGAAAAGAGAAAGTGAATTCCCGTATCAACATCATCCTCATGGAAGGATTGTGGGATACTGGAAAAGTCATTTTGCGTTAGGCTGTCTTCATTAGGGAGTTGTTTAATATAGTTATGTTTCAATGCAGAAGTGTCCAAAAGAACTTCCGCGTCATAAGAATGACCGGAGAGTACAGGAACATCAAGTGCAACGAAATCGCTCAAGGCAAGGATAGCCCGCCAAAAGCCGTTAGAGGCTGCAAGGCGTCCCGGATTAGCGATAAGTATATTGAAATTGCTCTCAATAATCGGTCCGTAAATGTAAGTCATTACTTCGATGTCTGTCAAGGAAAGCATTACGGCTAACGGCAGAACTCCTCTATCGGGCCGGTTATCATCACCTCTTGGCTTAAAGCCCTTAATCATGCAAAGGATTAAGTCCGAACGGCCGGAAGCGATTTTATCAAGTATATCGGTATCATAAGATGGATATAAGCGGCGTATTCCATTTGCCAGTTTTCTTCTGTTGGCAGCAGGAATAATTCCAAAGGGAAGGTCTCTGGATGCTAGTCCAACACTAAGGCTTTCTACCAAATCAAGAAACTCAGGCGAGCTGCCATGATGTCCTTTTGCGGTGATGGTTTTTCGGAAATGAAAGCCTGAATTTTCTAACGAAAATGGAACTATTCCCTGATGATGCGTATACAGATGTTTCCACTGGGCAGGTGTGAAATTCGTAGCTGGGCGGGAACTGCTTGCCAGAAACAGCACCACATTAAGATTTTTCTGGAGGATAGATTCCTCTTCTTCAGTGGTATCAAAGCCGCACATCCGCTTGACGATGTAACGGGAAAGCTCTACTTCCGCAAAATTATTTTCGTCGAAGTTTCTCAAGGAACAATCAAAATGTTTGTCAAATTCTTCTGAACGTATGTAAACTTGAGCAACAAAATGACTGCTTTCTCTTGAAAAGCTAATATAACTATATGGGACAGCCGGATTAGGAAAACGAAGAGCCTTCCTTTCACGAGTACGGCTGTTCAATTCATACTTAACAAAATCTACAATGTACAAATACGGACATCCGGTACGACCCATAGAGAAAGCGCGGCCGCTTCGCTGCCATGCTTGATTGCCGGCTTGCAGTGCGCTGCAAAACTCAATCGCATAAAGAATGGTTTCCAGCCCAGCTTCCACAGAGGTGACAATTGTATCCGGTGTTTCGTCAAGAAAGCTGCCGCTTTTTTTAAGGCCAGTAAAAATATCGGCTTCCCATCTTCTGCGGCCTGCCTTGTTAAAACCGGGAAGCAATTCCAACTGCCACTCAAAATGTCGGCCTAAATAATCAAATTGAAAGTTATAAACAATGGTAGACGGTGACATCAACGAAATTTCAATGGATGTTGGGGCCGTTTCATCTAAAATGAGCTTGGCGATGCGCTCACACTCTACAATGTTATCGCCATGTATTCTATATATTCTCAGCATAAAATAACCTCCTGCCGAAACATTATAATATAGATAAGAATAATTATATCGTATTTCGACAAGATCTATAATAAGAAACTTATGAACTCATTTCTCCAATATTTGGGGACCTGATTTATTTTATGGCTTTAGCTTACTTGAAGGTACACCCGTTTTGTGACTATCGCGCGCTTGCTCTCACTTTTTGTATTGTTCCTGCTGGTGGGCGGCTTCCGATGTCCTGTCTGCCTGTTTTGGGCTAATGGCCCATCTGACCCACTCATAGTCCCTTGACATGATTTTACAGGCCGTCCCTTTCAGCACAGATCTCGTAAATTCTGGCTGAAAGGGACTGTCCTTGCTGGCCCTGATTATAGGGCCTCTGTATTTTCCGGCGGCTGGCAGGGCGTCAGGTCAAACCTGAAATGCACTGGCATCCCTTCTTTGCAGGAATATTCTACTTCCCCGTTAATCAGCGGGAGAAGGTAATTTAAAGCTTCCTGTGTCAAATCGTTGTTTTCCGGTGAAATCCATTCCAGCGGGAAGCCTTTCACTCCAGCCGAAAGCACCTGTTCTACCGGGACAGTTTCAACATTAATCAGGTATGGGGAATCCGAAACCCTGTTGAATACCAGAACTTTTCCAGTGTCCCCATTGAGGACATTTCTAACGGCAAAGGTTCCTATCCTCCTGGATTCAATAACGTCAGCGGCAGAAAGCAGGTGCCCGCTGCACCTTTGAAGCACGTTCAAAACAATTGAGCGGATTTTTCCTCCAACGGTACTCACAAGGGCACGCTCTAAAACCTGTCCGACGCTTGCATAACCGTTTTCATTCTCACGGGACTGGGCAACATAGCTACCGTCAGAAAATTTCAGCCCTTCGGATACTGCCACTACAACTGCCCGTTCCTTCTTCATGGCTTCCTGCACATCATTAATAAACTGCCCCATGGAAAAGGGGACTTCCGGCAGGTAAACCAGATGGGGTGCATTTTCCCCAAAATGGCGCGGAAGGATGGAAGCAGCTGTCAGCCATCCGCTTTCCTTTCCCATAACCTCCACAATTGTGACGGAGTTTATCGGATAAGCTTCGGAATCGCGTATAATTTCCTCCATAGAGGTTGCAATAAATTTCGCCGCAGAGCCAAAGCCGGGGGTGTGGTCAGTGCCGCTCAGGTCGTTGTCAACCGACTTGGGCACGCCTAAAACCCTGATATCCTCATTTTTATCCTTTAGATAACGGGAAAGTTTCCAAACAGTATCCATGGAATTGGAGCCGCCCATATACAGGAAATATCCAATGTTGTAGCTGTGGAAGATTTCCACAAGTTTTTCGTAAACTTTCGTGTCCTTTTCCAAAGGGGGAAGTTTGAACCGGCAGGAGCCCAGAGCCATGCCGGGCGTGGTTTCCAACAGCTTAAATTCATCCGCTGTCCTGATCTGGTTGGTCAAGTCCGCTATTTGGTGGGAGATAACCCCATAGATCCCATGAATCCCGCCATAAATTTTATCAATTTTAGGGCTTTTGACGGCTTCCATTAAAATGCCTGAAAGTGTTGCGTTTATCGCTGAAGAAGGCCCGCCCGACTGTGCAATTAATAGGTTTTTTCCCATGTTTTCTTCCCTGCCTTTCTGTTGTATGCCAATTCCCTTTAAAATTCAGCGGAGCCGGTTGTTCTTGGGAAGGGGAGCACGTCCCGTATATTGGAAACCCCGGTAATATACATGATCAAACGTTCAAATCCTAAACCGAAACCGGCGTGCTTTGCCCCCCCGAAGCGCCTTAAATCCAGGTACCAGCTATAATCATCCGGGTTCAGGTTCAGCTCCTTCATACGTGCAAGCAGCATATCCAGGCGTTCCTCACGCTGGCTGCCCCCGATAATTTCCCCTACCCCCGGAACCAGAAGGTCAACAGCTGCAACTGTTTTTCCATCGTCGTTCATGCGCATATAAAACGCTTTAATCTCCTTGGGGTAATCTGTGACAAAAAGCGGTTTTTGATAGACCTGTTCTGTAAGGTAACGTTCATGTTCCGTCTGGAGGTCGCTGCCCCAGGAGACGGGGTACTCAAACTGCCCGGGGTTTTCCTGCTGGACTTTCTGGAGCTGTTCAATGGCTTCCGTATAAGTGACACGGGCAAAGTCCGATTCAATAATCCCACGGAGCCTTTCCAGAAGCCCCTTGTCGTAAAAGTCGTTAAAGAATTTCATTTCATCTGGGCAGTGTTCCAATATATAGGACAGAACCGATTTCAGCATTTGGGAGGCAAGGCGCATATTGTCCTCTAAATCTGCAAAGGCTATTTCCGGCTCAATCATCCAAAATTCGGCAGCGTGGCGCTGGGTATAGGACTGTTCCGCGCGGAAGGTCGGCCCAAAGGTATATACCTTCCCAAATGCCATTGCCATACATTCTGCTTCAAGCTGCCCGGAAACGGTCAGGCTGGTGGGCTTTCCGAAAAAGTCCTGGGAATAATCTACATCCCCGTTTTCATTTCTGGGAGGGTTGGAGATATCCAATGTGGTGACATGGAACATTTCCCCTGCTCCCTCACAGTCGCTTCCGGTAATAAGGGGGGTATGGCAGTATACAAACCCGTTTTCGTTAAAAAATTTATGGATGGCGTATGCGGCCACTGACCGCACCCGGAAAACTGCGTTAAAGGTGTTTGCCCTTGGGCGCAGATGTGCAATAGAGCGTAAATATTCCAATGAATGGCGTTTTTTCTGCAAGGGATACTCTGGAAGGGATTTGCCCTCTATTTCAATCGAAATGGCATGGATTTCAAAGGGCTGCTTTGCGTCAGGGGTCAGGATTACTTCTCCCTTTACAACCAGCGCAGAGCCAACATTTGTTTTTCCGATCTCCTTAAAGTTGCTTACCTTTCCGTCTTCAAATACGACCTGTAAATTGCGGAAGGTAGAACCATCGTTCAGTTCAATAAAACCCAGGGATTTTGAAGTTCGGATTGTCCGTACCCATCCCCCTACGGTAATTTCTTTTCCCCCAAAGGAGTCCATGGATTGAAAAAGTTCCTTAATTTCTGTTCTCAGCATTTTTATTCTCCATTCTAAAAAGGAATATAGTTTAATTATAGACATTCCCACCCAAAAACGCAACCTGTAAAAAGTAAAATTTGTTTGCTGCTGGGATGGTTTCATGTTATAATGATTCTGAATCCAGTTACGAAACACACCTTGTTGTCCATGAAATGGAGGTAAGATCTGTATGAGAAAAACGAAAATTGTTTGTACCCTGGGCCCATCAACAGATGATATTGAAACGCTTCGGGAACTAATGCTGGCTGGAATGAATGTAGCCCGTTTCAATTTTTCCCATGGAACCCACGCAGACCAAAAGGTACGAATGGCAAAGCTTAAACGCCTTCGCCGGGAATTAGACCTTCATATTGCGGCAATGATGGATACCCAGGGCCCTGAAATCCGGTTAGGGAATTTTGAGGGAGGGTCAGTTGTGCTGGAAGATAACCAGACCTTTACTTTGACCCCGGAAACGATTGTTGGCAATTCGTTCAAAGCCTCCATTACTTATTCTGATCTTTATCAGGATGTAAAGCCGGGAGTTCGTATCCTAATAGACGACGGCTTAATTGATATGGAAGTACAGCGCCTGGAAGGCAGGGATATTGTATGCAGGGTTATTAATGGGGGGAAAATATCTGACCGTAAGGGTGTAAACGTCCCAAACGTTGAATTGCGTATGCCCTTTATCGGCCCAAAGGATCGAGACGATCTGCTTTTTGCAGTCCGGGAGGATTTTGATTTTATAGCTGCTTCCTTTACGCGGACTGCGGAGGACATCCTTGAAATACGAAAACTGTTAAAAGCAAACGGCAGGAATAATATCCATATTATCGCTAAAATTGAAAACCAGCAGGGCATTGATCACTTAGATGAAATTTTAGAGGCTGCGGATGGGGTTATGGTTGCCCGCGGCGACTTGGGGGTGGAGATTCCCCTGGAGGAAGTCCCCGTTGTACAGAAAGAAATTATACAAAAAGCCTACTGCGCTGGAAAACAGGTGATTACCGCTACCCAGATGTTGGAATCTATGATGAAAAACCTGCGCCCCACCCGCGCCGAAGTGACCGATGTTGCCAATGCAATTTATCAGGGAACCAGTGCCGTCATGCTGTCCGGTGAAACCGCTGCTGGAAAATATCCTGTAGAAGCAGTTAAAACGATGGCTAAAATTGCCCTGCGGATTGAAGCGAATATTGATTATAAGGCCGAACTGCAAAAAAAGGCCAGATTAGGGGAGCCGGGGATTGCTAATGCTATTTCCCATGCTACATGCACCACTGCTGATGATCTTAATGCAGCGGCTATTATTACGGTTACAAAGTCAGGCGGGACTGCCAAGATGATTTCCCGGTACAGGCCGCCATGTCCTATTATTGGGTGCGCTACCTATCGAAATGTTTGCAGGAAGCTGAATTTAAGCTGGGGGATTGTCCCGCTGCTGATTGAGGAACAGCAGAATTCTGAGGAATTGTTTGCCTGCGCGGTTGAGGCGGCTGAGAAAGCTGGCTTGGTGAAAAAAGGGGATGTAGTAGTTTTAACAGCGGGGATACCATTGGGGATTCCTGGGAAAACAAATATGGTCAGGGCGGTAGTAGTCGGCGAACAAATGACAGAAGAATAAGCGGCTTATCCGTTCTGGTTAGATGGGAAATGCCTTTCAGGGAAGGCGATCCCTGGAAGGCATACCTTTTTTAAATCCGTGCAGAAGGAAGGGGCAGAAAATGGAAGAATTTTTAATGAAGCCCAAGATAGACTTTGCCTTTAAGGAGATCATGGAAGATGAGACGGCAAGGAAAGGATTTCTGGCGGCAGTGCTGGGGCTGAAGCCGGAAGATATCAAGTCAGCAAAAATCCAAAATACGAATCTGAGGAAAATCCATGCAGGGGACAAACAGGGGATACTGGATGTAAACATACTGCTCAACGACAATACAGAGATAAATATAGAAATCCAGCTTACAGAATCAAAGGTATGGCCGGACAGGTCATTGTTTTACCTGTCCAAAAAGTATGTATCCCAACTGAAGGAAGGAGACCCGTATACAATATTTAAAAGGTGTGTGGCAATAAATATATTGGACTTTAAGCTGTTTAAAGATCAGGAAGAATACTATTCATGCTTCCACATTCGCGAGGATAAGAGGAATATTTTATTTACAGATAAAATGGAGTTTCATATAATAGAGCTTCCAAAGCTGCCAAAGGAGATAAAAGAGGGGAGCAGCGAGCTGCTGTTGTGGTCGAAATTCATTGGTTCGGAGAAGAAGGAGGACTTTGAGATGTTGGCAGAAATGAACGAAGGGATCAGGAGCGCATACCAAAGGTTACAGGTAATCAGCCAGAATGACGAAAAGCGTATAGAATATGAAGCGCGGATGAAGGCAATCCATGATTTCAATCAGGGGATGTACGAAGCTGAGGAGCGGGGAGCAGAAAGAGGGCGTAAAGAAGGCCATAAAGAGGGTCTAAGGGAAGGCCGCCAGGAGGGCCATAAAGAGGGTCTAAGGGAAGGCCGCCAGGAAGAACGGAAAGAGAACATCAGGTCAATGTTGAAATATCTGCCAATAGAGCAGGTTGCAAAAATAATGAACACAACAGCAGCAGAAGTTGAGGACATTTTGAATAGCTAAGGGCGGGGAAGCAATAAAGCCTATTTAATGAAGGTCAGGTATATGAAAGAGGAAATGGTATTCATTAAACCGGATATAGAGGCTATTAATAGAAGATACACAGATGACGAAAAGCGTATAGAATATGAAGCGCGGATGAAGGCAATCCATGATTTCAATCAGGGGATGTACGAAGCTGAGGAGCGGGGAGCAGAAAGAGGGCGTAAAGAAGGCCATAAAGAGGGTCTAAGGGAAGGCCGCCAGGAAGAACGTAAAGAAAACATCAAGTCAATGATGAAATATTTACCAATAGAGCAGGTTGCAAAAATAATGAAAATAACAGTAACAGAAGTCCAGACCATAATAAACAGTTAGCCGTAGCAGAAGTATTTATTGAAAGCCAGTCCAGAACCTTTCGGGGATGGGCTGGATTTTTTTGTTATTTTTCCAGAAATATGGGCGCTTCTCATTTGTTAATCCATAGAATCTGTATTAACATTCCTGTATCAATATAACGCTTATCCATATAATTATCATAAACGATTGAAAAAAGGGTTTGATAAACGCCATGATAGATATACGGATAGGGAAACGCATAAAACAATGCAGGGAGCGTCTGGGATTGACCCAAGAGGAATTTGCAGAAAAAACCGGTTTTACATCCAACTATATTTCCACTTTGGAAAGAGGGAAATCCTTTCCGCGCTGTGAGAACTTAATCACGCTTTTAAACAGCCTTGAAGTATCTGCCGACGCTATTTTTTGTGATGTGATAACCCATGCGAATAAGTATCAGTCTTCCCAGCTTTCAGCGGAACTGGAATCACTGCCTCCAGAAGCTCAAAAGAGAATTTTGCAAATGCTTGAACTAATGATTCAGCAGGAGAAAAAAGAGAAAATGGAAATGACCATTAATACATAGGGAGATACTACTATGGATATTAAAAAATGTGGATTGGCAGGGCACAACCCGCAAAACCTTCCCTTTGGTTTCGATGAGGGAGACAACCTTTGTATTTACCTCAAGCAGAAAATCCGAACCGGGATTATAAACTTAATTGAAAAGGAAAATGTCACCTATTATATTTTGGGTATGGCAGCCGGCATAGCTATGTATGCTGCGGAGACTGTCCTTGACCTGAAAGAAAAATATCCATACATTTCCCTTGAATGTATGCTTCCCTGTGTAACCTATTCTGATAAATGGCAGCGGGAATTAAGACAGCGCTATTTCTGTGTTATCTCAAAATGCGATACGGAAACGTTAATCCAGCGCCACTATTCCAAAAATTGTATGCACAAACGAGATCAGTATATTGTTAATCAGTCCAACATCATGCTTGCAGTTTGGGATGGCAGGCCCGTTGAAGTCATTCACCCAAAAACCCTTTTGGTTTCCTACCCCAACAGCCGGAGATTCAGGAAGTTTTCTGCATTAAAATAAAAAGGGATGGGAAATTGTCGGTTCCCATCCCTTTTTGGTATTACAGCCCGTTGGGGTTTTTACTGATAAAGTTCCAGTTATCGCGGCACATATCGGAAATGTTGTATTTCGTCTGCCAGTGCAGTAGGTTCACAGCCCTTGTATTGTCCGCATAGAAAGCGGCTATATCCCCTGCGCGGCGGGGGGCAATCTGATAAGGGATTTTTTGACCGGAAGCCTTTTCAAAAGCCTTTACAATTTCTAAAACGCTGGTTCCATGCCCGGTGCCAAGGTTGAATATTTCCAGGCCAGGATGTTTTTGGATATAATCCAAAGCCTTCAAATGGCCGTCTGCCAGATCCATAACATGGATATAGTCGCGGACGCCTGTACCATCGACAGTATCATAATCATTTCCATAAATATTCAGATAGGGCAGTTTTCCAATAGCGACCTGCATAATATAAGGCATCAGGTTATTGGGGATACCGTTGGGGTCTTCCCCCAAAAGCCCGGATTCGTGCGCTCCAATAGGGTTAAAGTAACGGAGCAGCATCACGTTCCATGCAGGATCAGCGTGATGGATATCCATAAGCATCTGCTCAATCATCAATTTGGTATACCCATATGGATTTGTAGCGGAGGTAGGCATCCCCTCTACATAAGGGATTGGGTTATTCATGCCGTAAACCGTAGCCGATGAACTGAATACAATCGTTTTTACCTGGAATTCCGCCATAACCTGGAAAAGCTGGAGAGAACCGGTGATATTGTTGTAGTAATACCGCATTGGCTGCTGGACGGATTCCCCCACAGCTTTCAGCCCCGCGAAATGGATTACCGCGTCAATCTTATGGCTGCGGAAGATGGAACGCATCCCATCCATATCCATCATGTCAGTTTGGTAAAAAGCTGGGCGTTTTCCGGTGATTTTTTCAATCCGGTTAATAGCTTCTGCCTTTGAGTTGCAAAGATTGTCCATAACGACAACATCATACCCCTGCTGCAAAAGGGCTGCTGCTGTATGGCTTCCAATATACCCTGTTCCGCCGGTTACAAGAATGGTCATACTGTCTGCTCCTCTCAAAATTCAGTTGTATATACTGATGTTCCTTATGATGATAGTATAACCGAACTCCTGCTTCCCAGTCAATCCATTTTCTAAAATAGGTATCATTTGTCCATAAAGAAGAACAGCAGAAAACCATAAAAACCTTTTATCGGACTCATATTAATAGGGTTTACATTCTTAGGTACGCCATCATGACAAACCGTTGGTTTGCTGGATGGCTGAAAGCGAAAACCTGGAGGTTTTGTCCAACGTTGCGACGTTGGACGAAGCGGAAGAAAGCCCG
>CAOJXI010000023.1 GCA_948465665.1 uncultured Clostridia bacterium
TATTGAAAACCCACGGTGAGCAATAGACGCTCATAAAATCGTGGTATTCAAATTCATGTTTATTGGCTTTATTAGAAGCATTGCAGCCATACGATGCGGGTCAACCCCTCCGCCGCTGCGGCGGCACCTCCCCTTTCAGGGGAGGCAGGGGGTGTACCAACAGAAAAATTGGCTTTTCATAAAGGTTCCTGGACTTTTGTAGTATGGTTTTTCGTCGAACTCACATTATTTATATTATCTAAAACCTGAGTTGTAAATTGACATATTGTTTCTCAGTATTTCAAAGTGTAGAAAGACAGAATATTGGTTATACTATTTGTTGGCTGCTATAGCAGTCTAGCTTTTGATAATTGAGACAAGTTTTTGTTTTTGAACTATCTATATTTTTATATCTGCTCAAACTATAAAATTTTTTCGCATATTTTCCACCAGCGTATTTAGTGAATAAGGGGATAATACAAGTATGCCAATGAGATTTGGACGATTTCTTTCTGGTAAACTTTTTAAACAGTTGTTTATTACGCTGTACATTGCTTTAATGTGCTTTGCAGCATTTGAAACCGGAACAGCATTTAGATTGCTTACAGACTTACCATATAGATTTGAAATCATTTATATTGTCTATGGGGCAGCCATAGTTCTTTTATTAACCCGAAACTTTGTAATTTCTAAATATAATAGTAGAATTTATAAGAAAATAATGGGTTTTTTAAGTGGATTCCTTATTTATTACCTATTAATGTTCGTAAGTTTCGAGCTAATCAGCTTTATTTTTGTTCTGCCGGATCTAGTAAAATCATTTGGCATTATTACAATTATAGCCACATCAATGGCAACTGTTTTTTTAGGATATCTGCATACTAAATCCATTGCGATAAAACATTATGACCTTGAAATCAACAGTATAAAAGGTAATTACCGTATTGCGCTTATTAGCGATATACATTTAGGGGTTTTTGTCGGAGAGAGGCATATTTATAAAATCATTCAGAATATAAACGAATTATCTCCGGATATTGTAGTAATTGCTGGTGATATTTTTGATGTAGACAATTCACTGTTGGAAGATTCCAAAAGGCTTTATGATATCAGCAGGCAGTTTTCCAGGTTAAAAACAACCGAGGGGGTTTATGCTGTGCTTGGAAACCATGATCCCAAACCGGACAATCCCTCCCTGGCAGCTTTCCTGAAAGCTTCTGGAATCAAACTGCTGAATAACAATGTAAAAACACTTTCCAAAATTAACCTTGTCGGAAGGGCAGATGAAGCCAACAGCCAGAGAATCAACCTTACAGATTTGATATCAAAGACTGATTACAACAGGCCCACTGTGGTGTTAGATCACAGCCCGGAAGGAATCGGAGAGGCCGCTAAGGATAACTGCGATCTTATTTTATGCGGCCATACACACCGGGGGCAATTATTTCCCATAACTTTGCTGGCAAAATGGGCAAACGGAAAAGAACGTTTTTATGGTTGCGGCATTGTGGGAAAGACTAGATATATTATTACTTCTGGTGTAGGTTATTTTTCACTTCCTGTAAGACTTGGGACAAGCAATGAAATTGTTGACATTAAAATAGGCAGTTTACCTTTTTCAACAAAAAGAGTATAATAAAATCAATTTAAAATATTTTCCGCAAACCTGAAACATTTGAGACAGAGAGGGACATCACATGATAACCGGGGAACTGAAAAATAAAATCAACAGCCTGTGGGAAATCTTCTGGACAGGCGGCATTACCAACCCGCTGGATGTAGTGGAGCAAATGACCTATTTAATGTTCATCCATGACCTGGACGAAACGGACAACCTCCGGGCAAAGGAAAGCTCCATGCTGGGACTGCCTTATCAAAGCATTTTTTCGGAAAAGGTACAGATTGGAGAGCGCATTGTCGAAGGCAGCCAGCTCAAATGGTCGGTATTCCATGATTTCCCTGCCCAAAGGATGTATTCCACCATGCAGGAGCTGGTTTTCCCCTTTATCAAAGGGCTCCACGGGGATAAGGCCAGCGCCTACGCCAAATATATGGACGACGCGATCTTTAAGATCCCCACGCCGCTGATGCTGGACAAAATTGTAACCGCCCTGGATGGGATTTACTCCCAGATGGCCCAGCTCCACGATATGGATGTCCGCGGCGACGTTTATGAATACCTTCTCTCTAAAATCGCCACCGCAGGCGTAAACGGACAGTTCCGCACACCGCGGCACATTATTAAAATGATGGTGGAGCTGACAGCTCCCGGCCCGGACGAGGTAATCTGTGACCCGGCCTGCGGAACCTCCGGCTTTCTGGTGGCAGCGGGAGAGTACTTAAAGGAGCGCCATAAAGAGGATGTTCTTTTTGACCGGCAGAAAAAGGAACACTATATGAACCATATGTTTTACGGCTTTGACATGGATCGAACCATGCTGCGCATCGGCGCCATGAACATGATGGCCCATGGCATCGAAAACCCCATCATTGAATACCGGGACAGCCTGTCCGACCAGAACCCGGACCGGGAGAAATTCTCCCTGATTCTGGCAAACCCGCCTTTTAAGGGCAGCCTGGACGCGGATATTGTGTCTGATGACCTGCTCAAGCTCTGCAAGACCAAAAAGACAGAGCTTTTATATCTGGCGCTGTTCCTGCGGATGCTGAAGGTAGGCGGTCGGTGCGCCTGCATTGTGCCGGACGGGGTGCTGTTCGGCTCCTCCAAGGCTCATAAGGACATCCGGCGGGAGCTGGTGGAAAACAACCGTTTGGAGGCGGTGATTTCCATGCCGTCAGGGGTATTCAAGCCCTATGCAGGGGTTTCCACCGGGGTTCTGGTATTTACCAAGACGGGGCATGGTGGGACGGACAAGGTATGGTTTTACGATATGCGCGCCGACGGGATGAGTTTGGACGACAAGCGGGCTCCCGTAGCGGAAAACGACATTCCCGATATTGTGGCGCGGTTCCACAACCTGGCGGCGGAGGAAGAAAGGGCGAGGACAGAGCAGTCTTTCCTGGTGCCCAAGGCTGAAATTGTAGAGAATGGGTTTGATTTATCCATCAATAAGTATAAGAAAACAGAGTATGTACCGGTGGAGTATCCCCCGACCAGTGAGATTTTCGCAGAGCTTAGGGAGCTGGAGGAGGAGATTGCCAAGGGGTTGAAGGAGTTGGAGGGGATGGTTTGATGGCGAAATTAGGGGATGTATGTATAAAAGGTTCATCTAATATAATGCAAAAGGATTTGAATGGTCAGGAGGGCAAATATCCAGTTTATGGTGCAAGTGGGTTTATAACTAATGTAGATTTCTATCAACAGGAGAAACCATATATCGCGGTTGTAAAAGATGGTGCTGGTATAGGTCGGGTTATGAAACTTCCAGAAAAGTCTTCTGTTATTGGAACGATGCAATACATTATTCCAAAAGACAATATTGATATTAGCTATTTAGCGTTTGCAATGGAATATATGAATCTCTCAAAGTATTATACCGGTGCTACTATACCACATATTTACTTTAAGGATTATCAGAAAGAAGAAATAAATCTTCCTTCTATGGAAGAACAAATTAAAATTTCTATTATATTGGACAAACTCACCACCCTGATTTCCCTCCGAAAACAGCAGCTTGCAAAGCTGGATGAACTGGTCAAGGCTAGGTTTGTGGAGATGTTTGGGGATATCAATATAAACAATAAAGATTGGCCAACAAAAAAATTGGAGGATTTATGTGATATTTCACGAGGTAGTTCTCCAAGACCTATTGAGCAATTTTTAGGAGGAACTATACCTTGGATAAAAATAGGTGATGCTACTAACGAGGATGATATTTACTTGACATCTACTAAGGAGGCAATTATTGAAGAAGGAGTAAAAAAAAGCAGGATAGTTAAGAAAAACAGCTTAATTTTTGCAAATTGTGGTGTTTCTCTTGGATTTGCAAGAATTGTTACGTTTGATGGTTGTATCCATGATGGATGGCTAGCGTTTGAAAATATTGATAAACAAATTGATCAGATTTTTTTATTGAAATCGTTGAATCAAATTACTCAATATTTTAGAGATATTGCGCCAGCAGGCACACAGCCAAATCTAAACATATCAATTATGAAAGAACATAAACAAGTTGTTCCTCCATTACAACTACAAAAATATTTTTCCAATTTTGTCAGACATATTTGTTTACAAAAGTTGACAATCCGACAGAATTTAGATAAAATGGAAATGTTGAAAAACTCATTGATACAAAAGTATTTTGAATGAGGTGAAAAATTTGTTAAGTCGTCGAGATATTGAGAAAGAACTGGGGAAGGGGTTAAGTTTATATCCGTTTATCCCTGAAAATATAAAGGAAAATTCGATAAATGTAACCATTAGCGAGTATGCTTGGTGTCAATGTGATATGACAGTATATTGGTATGGTGGAGATAAATTTAGTATAGTAAAATCTGCTAATGGGGCAAATAAAATTAAAAAGACGATAAACTATAAAAAGGGAGATAAATCGATCTTTAACATCCATAATGGTAGAAATCCTAATTCTCAAAAATCATATTTACTTTTATTTCCTCACCAAACTACCATTTTAGAAACTAAAGAAGTAATAGGTATTGGAAATAGTATTGGTGGTTCTGTTCATTCAAAAGTAGGAATTGTTGCATTAGGAATTGGAGATACTGGGACTATGTTAGGTCCAGGATATTGTGGACATTTAATGATTTCCTTACATAATATTACTGATGACATTATTATATTACAAGTAGACACTACATTTGTAACACTAACGTTTAACTATTTGCATACTAGGGTAGAGAGAATTAGTCGAACAGTTCCTAGTCATTTTGACAGACTTCTTGAACACAATTGCAAACTAGAAACAGACGATAAAACATATTTTGATGAGGACTGGAAAGGAAATCTGAGTTTAATTCAGGAAAAAATGCAAAATTCCAGCGAATATCAGGAATATAAGAAAAATATCAAAAAAAACGCATGGAAAGAATTAAAAGGATATGTAAATAAGAAAAATTTAATTGCCCTTATAGCTGTTATAGGAGTATTCAGTTTCTTATTTTTGGGTTCATATTATCTTGACTTAAAAACAGGACAAAGTATTTGGGTAGATCGATTTTTAAATGTAGGATGCTCTGGTTTGATAGGAAGTATTCTAATAGGAATATGGAAATTTATTAATAAAAATTAGAGGATAAAATATGACCAACTTCGACTTCCTCCTCACCGACCCCCAATTCAATTCTTTCGCCCCCGCCGCTGTTGCCGCCGAAAAAATCTTTCAAATAGACCTACCCTCCTGCGTCGTGAACTGCCGCCGGGCGATGGAGTTCGCGGTCAAATGGATGTACTCCGTTGACGGCTCCTTGACCCTGCCCTATGATACCCGCCTGTATAGCCTGATACACAACGAAGATTTTCGGGATATTGTGGGAACCGATATCTGGACGCGGATGGAGCTTATCCGTACCCTGGGCAATGATTCCGCCCATCAAAGCCAAACCCAAACTCATACCCGCCAGAAAGCGGAGCTGTGCCTGGAAAACCTCTACATATTCCTGGACTTTGTGGCGTGTTGCTATGGAACCAGCTACACAGAGGGCCAGTTCAGCCCCGCCCTGCTGGATAGCCAGCCCGAACCCACCCCTACACCTGTCCCGGAGGTGGATTTGGAAAAGCTCCTTGAAGAAAATCGGGCTATGCGGGAAGAACTGACCGCCCGCCGGGAAACCCAGCAGCAGGCATATGTCCCCAAGCCCTTGGAGCTGACCGAATACGAAACCCGGAAAATCTACATCGACGCATTGCTCACAGACGCGGGCTGGACTGAGGGGAAGGACTGGCGCAATGAAGTACCGCTTTCCGGCATGGCAAGCAAGTCTGGGGATGGCTTTGCAGATTATGTCTTTTACGGGGACGATGGTCGCCCCCTTGCCCTTCTGGAAGCCAAGCGAACCTGCGTGGATGTGTCCCAGGGCCGCCAGCAGGCAAAGCTTTACGCCGACATTTTGGAAAGGGAGTATGGCCGCCGTCCGGTAATATTCCTTTCCAACGGCTTCGAGACGCGGATTAATGATAACCGTTACCCGGAGCGCAAAGTCGCGGCTATGTATTCCAAGCGGGACTTGGAAAAGCTGTTTAATCTGCGGGCTATGCAGACAAGCTTAGACCAGGTAAACATTTCAAAGAGGATTGCCGGGCGATATTACCAGGAGGGCGCGATCCGGGCGGTCTGCGATACCTTTGGCCGCCGTAACCGCCGGAAAGCCCTGCTGGTCATGGCAACAGGCTCCGGCAAAACCCGGACGGCTGTGGGCTTGTGCGACGTGCTTCTCCGGCACCAATGGATTAAGAACATCCTCTTTCTGGCAGACCGGACTTCCCTGGTAAGGCAGGCGAAAAAATCCTTTGTCAAGCTGCTGCCCGATTTATCCGTGACAAATTTGTGTGAGGAAAAAAACAATATGTCTGCCCATTGCGTATTTTCCACCTACCAGACCATGATGAACTGCATTGACTCGGCAAGGGATCAGGAGGGGAAGCTGTTTACCTGCGGGCATTTTGATTTGGTGATCTGCGACGAAGCCCACCGCTCCATTTATAACAAGTACCAGGATATCTTCACTTATTTTGACGCGCCCCTTGTGGGAATGACCGCCACCCCAAAGGATGAAATCGACAAAAACACCTATGAGATTTTTGAACTGGAAAACGGCGTCCCTACCTACGGCTATGAATTAGCCCAGGCGGTCAGGGATGGCTTCCTGGTGGATTTTATGTCAGTGGAAACCGGACTGAACTTTATTGAAAACGGGATTGTTTATGACCAGCTTTCAGATGAGGACAAAGCCGCCTATGAAGCAACCTTCAGCCGGGACGGGGAGCTGCCGGAAAGCATTTCTTCCTCTGCCCTGAATGAATGGGTCTTTAACGAGGACACCATCCGCAAAGTCCTGCAAATTGTAATGGAAAACGGCTTAAAGGTAGATTACGGGGCAAAGCTGGGAAAAACCATCCTCTTTGCCAAAAACCACGCCCACGCGGAAAAGATTCTGGAAATTTTCGGGAAAGCATACCCGGAATTTCCAGGCTATGCGGTGGTGATAGATAACCATATCAGCTATGCTGAGCAGGCCATTGAAGAATTTTCCGAGGGCAAAAATCTGCCGCAGATCGCCATATCGGTGGATATGCTGGATACTGGCATAGATATCCCGGAGGTTTTGAACCTGGTCTTTTTCAAAAAGGTGATGAGCAAGGCCAAATTCTGGCAGATGATAGGCAGGGGAACCAGGCTTTGCCCCGGACTGATAGACGGGGAAGACAAGAAAAAGTTTTACATCTTTGACTTTTGCGGGAACTTTGAGTTTTTCCGCATGAACAAGAGCAAACCTGCCGCCGGTCAGGTTTCTTTGCAGAGCGCGCTGTTCCGGCTGAAAGCGGAAATTGCCTATCAGCTTCAGGATTTGGCATATCAGACAGAAGAGCTGATCCCTTTCCGAAAATCCTTAGTGGAAGATATGGCTGGCAGGGCGCAGGAGCTGAACCGGGAAAACTTCGCGGTGCGGCAGCATTTAAAATATGTGGAGAAATTTTCTGTCCCTGAACAGTATAACGCCCTTACCTACGAAGATACCCTGATGATTGGGGCGGAAGTGGCACCTTTGATTTTACCAGATGCGGACGATCCAAAGGCGCTAAGATTTGACGCTTTAATGTACGGGATTGAGCTGGCGTATTTGGCGGGCAGAAAGTATTCACGCGCCCGTAAGGATTTGTTCCAGAAGGTCAGCGCAGTTGCAGGAGTTGCCAATATCCCCGAAATTATGGAGCAGAAAGAACTCATTGAGAACATTTTACATAACAGTTATCTGGAAAACGCGGGAATCAATGAGCTTGAAAACATCCGGGAAAAGCTGCGCGGCCTTATGAAATATATTCCAACAGAAGGTGCAGTTTATCAAACCAATTTTGATGATGAAATCCTGTCCATTGAATGGAAGGAAGCGGAGCTGGAAAACGACGACCTGAAAAATTACAAGGCAAAGGCGGAATTCTATGTCCGCCAGCACCAGGACGAAGCCGTAATTGCCAAATTAAAGGGCAACGTTCCCCTTACCCCGGAGGATGTAAAAGCTTTAGAGCAGATTTTATGGAGCGAAGTGGGAACCAGGCAGGAATATGAGGCGGAATGTGGTCAAAAGCCTTTGGGCGAATTTGTCCGGGAAATTGTGGGGCTGGATATGAACGCCGCTAAAACAGCTTTCGCGGATTATCTCAACAACGTCAACCTGGACAGCCGTCAGATTTACTTTGTCAACCAGATTGTGGAGTATATTGTCCACAATGGGATGATGAAGGATTTATCTGTCCTGCAAAGCCCGCCCTTTACCGACAGGGGCAGTGTGGCGGAAGTGTTTACGGATTTGTCGGTCTGGACAGGGATCCGGGCTGTGATTGACAAAATCAACGGCAATGTCTCCGCGGCATAAAATCATCTTTAACTAAATTTTATTGGGGAGTGAATGGCAATAAATAGATATTATAATAAGCTGAACCTGTCGAAAGAACAGCAGTTATTTATTTTAAAGGCAAAAGAAGGGAACAATATTCTTGTTGACGCTTGTATTGGAAGCGGGAAAACAACCGCTATACAGCGCCTTTGCGATGAATTGCCGGCTGATTTAAAAATATTGTATCTGACATACAATAAGCTTTTAAAATTGGACGCGCGGTCTAAGATTAGAAATGCAAATGTAACGGTGACAAACTATCATGGTTTTGCTTATTTGGCTTTGAAAAAAATCGGGGTTTCATCCGGTATATCTGACCTGATTCAATCCTTTAACAGAAGAAAGCCAAGATTGGAACATTATGATGTCCTTATCATTGACGAATATCAGGATATTGAGCTGGAGTTTTCTGAAATGCTGGAATATATCAAATCCACAAATCCCAAAATGCAGATTATTGCTGTGGGGGATATGGAACAGAAAATATATGATAAGACAACTTTAAATGTTCCTGAATTTATGGAAAGATTTCTTGGCAGGCATATTAAACTGGAATTTACACAGTGCTTTAGATTATCAGCAGATTTGGCTGCCAGGCTGGGCCGCATATGGCATAAAAGCATTATAGGGGTAAATAAAAATTGCGTGGTTGAGGAAATGCCAATAGACAAAGTTGTCAATTTCCTAGCAGAACAAAACCCGCGGGATATTTTATGTCTTGGGGCCAGGACAGGCGATTTGGCGGATACGCTGAATATTTTAGAAACCAGATATCCTGAAAAATTCAATAAAAAAACGGTCTTTGCCAGTATATCAGATAAGGATGCAGCAGGTTCAACCCAGCCCAAGCCTACATCGGCAATCTTTACAACCTTTGACAGCAGCAAAGGGCTTGAACGAAAAGTATGCGTTGTATTTGATTACACAGAAAGCTATTGGGAATCAAGAATTTCAAAACCCCAGCAGTCATATAAAATTTTAAGGAACATTTTCTGTGTAGCGGCAAGCCGTGGAAAAGAACGGATCATTTTTGTAAATGGCAGAGAAGAATCACTTTCAGAAGAAACTTTGTCAACAGAACAAGATTCCAACAATAAGTTTGAAAATGTTGACATTTCAGGGATGTTTGATTTTAAGTATAAGGAAGATATTGAGGAATGTTATTCTTTGCTTCGGGTAACTCCCCTTACAAATCCTAAGGATTTATCTGAAATTTATATCAGCAATCAGGATGAACTGATTGACCTTTCGCCATGTATTGGGATATATCAGGAAGCTGTTTTTTTCAGCGGTTATGAAATTGATAAGAACATTGAATTATGGATAGACTTAAATAAACAAAATTACCTGTATACTGCAAAAGAAAGGGCTTTGCCCCTTGACAACAAAATTTTAATCCTTGTTTCCATGGAGACAAGGCAAAACCGTTACAGGGAACAGGTGGGAACCCCTTTTGTCAGCGAAACAGAACGCCGGCAGATTGTTGAACGTCTGAGCAGTATGTTTTCCGTAGATGAGACAGTGCAGGTGCCCTGTGTCATTGACTTTGCTAGGAAAGAAAACGGTGATGTCCTTTTTTCGGCACAGGGGTTTGCTGATGTTGTACAGAATGACATCGTTTATGAGTTGAAGTTTGTATCTGAGGTAACACATGAACACTTTTTACAGTGTGCTTCATATGTTGTAGCTTTGGGGCTTGAGGAAGGGATTCTTTGGAACACAAGGAATAATGCCCGTTATAAAATAGAAATCCCCAACAGGAAAAAATACTTAGACGCAGTAGCTAAGGCAGTTACAAAGGGAGAATTGAAAAAATATTGCCGCCCCAGCAGTGAAAGCCAATGGAAGATGCTGCAATCAGTATTTTGAGAGAATAAAATTTTGGGCAAGGGAGACGTTTATATGGAAACCATCCAATATCACAACCTATTTGAAGAAATAGGGATTTCAGCGGAGAAAACGGCTTCCCGTCTGGAAGAAATCAGGAAAACCTTTTTTTACGGCGCTCCAGAGGAAAGAATTTATTTTCCAACCGGCGATGGTATGGCATATATTGAAGACACCGGAAATTCTGATGTTCGGACAGAGGGAATGTCTTATGGAATGATGCTTTGCGTACAACTTGATATGAAAGAGGAATTTGACCGTTTATGGAAATGGGCTAAAACCTTCATGTGGATGTCTGAGGGAGAAAACGAAGGTTATTTTGCCTGGTCATGTGCGCCGGACGGCAGCCGCAACGCACAGGGCCCTGCCCCGGACGGCGAGGAATTCTTTGCCATGGCGTTATTTTTCGCATCTCACAGGTGGGGGGATGGAGAAGGAATTCAGGATTATTCCAAAGAAGCGAAGGAAATTCTTCGGGCGTGTATCCATAAGGGTTCAAATGGCAGGCCGGGAAAACCAATGTGGAATTTAGATAACCATCAAATCCTCTTTGTACCTGGAAGCGATTTTACGGATCCCTCTTATCATCTGCCGCATTTTTACGAGCTGTTCTCCCAATGGGCATATGAAGAAGACAGGGGCTTTTGGGCAGAAGCAGCTAAAGCAAGCCGGGAGTATTTAGCAAAAGCCTGCCATCCCATTACAGGTTTTTCAGCAGAGTATGCGGAGTTTGACGGGAGCCCCATGAGCCGGAAACTTCCCTGGGGCGGCGACCGCCACGACTGGTTTTACAGTGACGCTTACCGGACTGCTGCAAATATCGGTTTGGATTACCTGTGGTTTGGCAAAGACGTTGGACAAAGGCAGGCGGCGGATCGTATCCAGCAGTTTCTTTTGGAGGGCTGCCGGAAAGGGGAATACCATACTTATGAGACTGACGGAAGGATTGCAAGGGAGGATGTTCTTCATCCAGTGGCAATTACTGCCACTGCAGCCCAAGCGTCATTGGCAGCGCAGAATCCATATAAGCTGGAATGGGTGGAGCGGTTTTTCCGTTTGCCCCTCCGCACAGGGAAAAGAAGATATTATGATAACTGCTTGTACTTTTTCGCATTTCTTGCCTTGAGCGGGAATTATAGAATCTGGTAATGGCAATAAAAAGGGAAAAGCTGTATGTGGACAATGCACATACAGCTTTTTTGCATTTAGATTGGGACAGAATTCAGCATCCTGAATTCTCCCGGCGTACAATTTTTTAACTGCTTGAAAAGACGGTTAAAAGTAGATATGCTTGTAAAACCGCATTTCATAGCGATTTCCGTGATAGAAACGCCGGGGGGTGCAGCGAGCAATTCCTCTGCAGCCCGGATGCGCCGCCTGTTTAAATAATCGCTGAAAGTATCATTGGTATACTGCTTAAACAGCCTTGAAAAATGAAATTTGCTGAACCCAATATAGGAAGCCATATCCTCCAAACATAAATCCTCCATATAATGCTGGTCAATATAGGTCAGCAGTCCGCTGAACTTTTGAATATAGGCTTTTTGCTTCAAAGGCTGTACATCTGAAAAAGGATGGTCGGCGAATCGGTAATGATTCCCCAGCCGGACAAAGAAATTCAGTAAAAGAGAAGTAATGGTAAGTTCTGAAAATTCATTTTCACTGAAATATTCATCTTTCATCTGCATTAAAATATGGTGGAGCGCCGGATAGGTATTAGGGAGGGATTCCGGGGTGATGTACAAGGGATTGGCCATTAAAGGCTGTATCCCAGCAAATCCTTTTATGTTGGATAGGAAAGAGATATCAAAAAGGAAAACAAACCTCGTTCCGCTGTCTGGAGCAATCAAGGTGTGCATTACCCCTGGCGGAATGACTAGCAGTTCCCCCGGAAGAAGGTGGTAGGAGGTTTGGCCGGCTATTACATCATAGTTGTTTTCTACTGGAAGAATTATTTCTAGGGCAGTATGCCAATGGGCGTTGTAACCGCAGGTCTGATGGTTGTACCAGATACGGACAGTTGAATTGTTTTTATATCCTACCAGCTCATGGCTGTCCACATAATGGTTTCCAGACCAGTCGCTGTTTACCAGGTTGAACTCATTTGGATTATCGGTAACTTGCATAGTTTTTTCCCCTTTCAATCCAATATTGCCGTATGCCTATCTATATTATACAATAAAAATTTGAAAGAGTCCAGAAAAAATAAGCAAAATGTGAACAGGCAATAGCAACAACTGATAAGACGGGCGTAAAAAGCCATGTTATAATTGTTGATAGAAAAAGGGAGAAGATGTCTTTGAAAGAGCGTGTACAGCAGCAGGAACGCCTCGAAAACAAAGATGTGCCATCCCCCTTGGCAACATTTGGACAGGAGGAGGAGCAGAATGAGTGTAAGCACAAATACAAACAAAACAAAAAGCAGCTTCAACCGAACTCTGATGAAAGCATGGAATTACAGATGGATTTATTTAATGCTGCTGCCGGTAATGGTTTTTTACATTGTGTACAGGTATGTCCCTATGTACGGTGTAACCATTGCGTTTAAGGATTATAACGTTTTTAAAGGCGTTATGGGAAGCCCTTGGTGCGGCGTGGATGTGTTTAAAAAGATTCTGACCAATAAAAATTTCTGGCTGGCAATTAAGAATACGTTGGTGCTGAACTTCCTTACCCTGTTGTCCAGCTTCCCGCTGACCATTGTTGTTTCCCTGATGCTCAATGAAATCGCCAGCGCGGGTTTTAAAAAAGTGACCCAATCGGTGCTGTACCTGCCCCACTTCATTTCCTGGGTGGTTGTGGCTGGTATTGCTACAAACCTGTTTTCCCAGCAGGGCGGCACTGTAAACAATATGCTTAACGCATTTGGAATTTCGTCCCTCCCTTTCCTCAGCGATAACAAATGGTGGATTTTTACCTATGTTGTCTGTAATGTCTGGAAGGAAATCGGCTGGGGAACCATTATCTATCTGGCTGCTTTGACAGGCGTAGATGAAAGCCTCTATGAAGCCGCCCACCTGGATGGCGCGACCAAGCTTCAAAGGCTCATTTACATAACGCTGCCTTCTATTAAATCCGTTATTGTTACAATGCTGATCCTTCAGATTTCCAAGATGATGACCATCGGCCTGGATGCCCCCCTGCTTTTGGGTAATAAAAAGGTAATTGGCGTTTCTGAGGTTATCAGTACATATACTTACCGTTTAGGTATTGAAAGCGCTAAATACAGCGATTCTACCGCAATCGGCTTATTCCAGTCGGTCATTAACATTATTATCCTCATTGCAGCCGATAAATTTGCCAAGGCAATCGGCGAGGACGGGATTATATAAGGAGGGTGGAGAAATGGCTGTTGTTCAAAAGAAAAAGTTTCCTGTCGGACAGATTATAAACTATGCTTTGCTTACCCTGCTGGCTTTTGTCTGCCTTTATCCGTTCCTGAATGTTATTTCCTATTCCCTGAGCGGTTACAATGCTGTTTTGTCTGGGCGTGTTACCTTTTATCCGATTGACTTTAATGTAGATGCTTATAAACAGATTTTAGGCAAAACCCAAATTTGGAATGCAATGCGTACTACTGTTACCGTTACTTTGATTGGTACAGCGTTAAGCCTGATTTTGACAATCTTCGCCGCCTATGGCCTTTCACGGAAAGACCTGCCGGGCAGAAAATTCCTGACTGGTATGATTCTCTTTACCATGTACTTTGGCGGCGGCATGATCCCCACCTTCCTGGTGGTAAAGGGAACTGGCCTGTATGATACCCTTGGGGCGCTGTTTATTCCACAGGCGGTCAATGTTTTTAACTTTATCGTTATGAGAACCTTTTTCCTGAACCTCCCGGAAAGCCTGGAGGAAGCGGCAAGGATTGACGGGGCGTCTTATATGAAAGTCCTGATTAAAATCGTACTTCCTTTGTCTTTGTCCATTATTGCAACCATTGGGCTGTTTTACGCGGTGGGGTATTGGAATACATATTTTGACGCTTTGCTTTATATCCAGAATCCTGATAAATATACCCTTCAGCTTCGGTTAAGGAGCCTGTTGTTTGGGGAAGAACTGAACAACTCCAATGCAAACCTGGAAGGTATGGGAACCCAGGTCATGACGCAATCATTGAAAATGGCTACTGTCGCTGTTTCCACAATCCCGATCCTTATCGTATATCCCTGGCTGCAAAAGTATTTTGTAAAGGGCGTTATGGTTGGTTCGGTGAAAGGCTGATATAAAACGGCGATTCGCATATTCCTATGGAAAATGTCAAAATTGCTGGCGTTTTCCATCATTCCAGTGAAAGAAAGGAAAGACAATTATGAAGAAAAAAATAATTTCGTGCTTGTTGGCAGCGGGAATGTTGACCGCGGTTATGGGCGGATGTAATGGGCAGTCCAATTCTTCCACACCTTCAAATTCTGGAACAGGCGGAACACAAAGCAGTTCCCAGGCCCAGGGTTCCGGTTCCCAGCAGCAAACCGAGGCGGCAAGTAAATACCAGACCACCTATGGCGCTAAGAATTTCGACAATGTAACCGTTACTGTTGAACTGTTTGACCGGAGCAATGCCCCGGACGGTTCCACCATCACGGACAACAAGTGGACAAAATACGCCAATGAGCAGATGAACAAAGTGGGAATCAATCTTGAATTTGTTCCTGTTCCCCGTTGGGACGAAGTAACCAAGATGCAGGTTATGGTTGCGTCCCAGACCGCACCTGATCTGACCCTGACCTATACATACGCATATGCCGAGGATTACTTCAACCAAGGCGGCACATGGGATTTGACAGAGTTTATCGACGGCCCTGACCAGGCGCAGAATATGAAAGCATATTTGGGCGAAGACGTTATCAATATTGGCCGCAACACCAATAACCAGTTATATGGCATTGTCGCCAAGCGTGCAACCACCGCAAAGAGCAACCTGTTCCTGCGGAAAGACTGGATGGATAAGCTGGGCCTGTCTGTCCCAACAACTCCCGATGAACTTTATACAGTTATTGATCAGATGGTTCATAAGAACCCTGATAACCGTACAGACGTTATCGGCGCACAGTTCTGGAACGCCTGGAATACCAAGCTGGCATTTTCCAAACTGGCTTCAGATCCAGTACAGGTAAACATCAGCCTTGGCGAAGATGTTATCCAAGAATACTATGACGATGGCATGAGGGAATATTACCGCTTTATGAATAAGCTTTATAACGAGGGACTTTTGAGCCAGGAATACTACACCTGGGCAGAAGATAACTTCAAGAGCTACATTGTAACAGGCGCATTGGGATTCTTTGAGTACAGCGTAAACGGCAGCGTTGACGTTATGCGCGGCTCCCTGTTAAAGACCCTCCAGGAAAATGTACCTAGCGCGGACATTATCTCTATTCCTCCGCTGAAAAATGTCAATGACGGCAAACAATACAGCGCAGCTTATTCGGCTGGCGGGCTTATTGCCTTCTGCCCCAAGACAGCGGACGAAAAGAAAGTAGAAGCAGCTATGACTTATCTGGACTGGATGTGCACTAAGGACGGCGGCCATGTCATTTATCACGGCTTTGAAGGCGAACATTACGACGACGTAAACGGCGTGCCTGTGGTAAAAGATGCGGAATACAACTCCAAAGACAAAGACTGGATCCGTGCAGATATGTTCGTAACCGGCAACCAGGGATATTTCGCCACTGTGGATGATTTTAATGCCTGTACTTCTAAAGAAGCCCCTGGCTATGAAGACCATGTAATCGCCAATTATGAAAACGCTTTGATAGGAACCCTGATTCATGACACAACTTATACGTCACCGTCTACAACCAGCCTGATCGCTGATCTGAAGCTGATTCGTGATGAATATTCGGTATCTTGTGTAACTTGCCCAACAGCAGATTTTGATGCTACCTATGATGAATACAAAAAAGAACTGGAGCAGATCGGTATTCAGAAGATCATAGACGAGCGCACCGCGTATTTCAGCAAGTGATAATCATAGAAGAAGGGGATTAGCACTGACTGTCAAGCTCCCGCAGGTGTGCGGGAGCTTGTTTCGTGCAAAGGGACGTTTGACAAAGGTTATACCGGGTGATATGCTATCATTTGACAGTTTTTAACACCCATATATACGAAACTTAAACAGGAGGAATCAGATTATGGAACAGAAAAAAGACGGCATGAACTACGCCCCAAAGGGAAAACCCTCGCCAGTCGTAAAGCCTGGGGAATTCATGATAGCTGCCATAGGGCTGGATCATGGACACATATACGGGATGTGCAACGGGCTGACGGAAGCCGGGGCAACGCTGAAATGGGTTTATGATCCCGATCCTGAAAAGGTAAAGGGATTTATGAAGGCTTTCCCGGAAGTAAAAGCAGCGGACAGCGAGGAACAGGTTTTGAACGACCCGGAAGTAAAGCTGGTCTGCGGGGCGGCTGTCACCAGTGAACGCTGCGCCCTTGGACTCCGGGTCATGAACGCCGGAAAAGATTACTTTACCGACAAAGCCCCTTTGACAACCCTGGAACAGCTTGCAGCTGCAAAGGAAACTGTAGAAAAGACAGGCAAAAAATACATGGTCTATTACAGCGAACGCCTCCATGTGGAAGCGGCGGTATATGCGGGACAGTTGATCGCTGATGGAGCTATTGGCACGCCAATCCATATTGACGGCTTTGGGCCGCACCGGATCGGCAATCCTGCGGGCCGTCCCGGCTGGTTCTTCAAAAAAGAAAAATATGGCGGCATCCTTTGCGATATCGGCAGCCACCAGATTGAACAGTTTCTTTTTTACTGCGGCGTAAAGGATGCAGAAGTAAAATACAGCCAAGTCGGGAATTATGGGCACCCCGATTTCCCGGAATTGGAGGATTTCGGTGATGCGGTGCTGGTAGGCGATAACGGCGCGACACAGCATTTCCGCGTTGACTGGTTTACCCCGGACGGGCTTTCTACTTGGGGTGATGGGCGTACCTTCATTTTGGGGACAGAGGGATATATTGAGCTTAGAAAATATGTTAATGTGGGTACTAATGATGGTACGTCTAACCATGTTTTCCTGGTGAATAAGGATGGGGAACAGCACTTTGAAGTAACCGGGAAGGTGGGGTATCCCTTCTTTGGGCAGTTGATTTTGGACTGCATCAACCGGACGGAAAACGCTATGACACAGGAACATGCCTTTAAAGCAGCGGAATTGTGTGTCAAAGCGGAGATGCAGGCAGTCAAGGTAAAGTAAGACAGACCTAACGGTACATAATCAAAAAGGTTTGAAGAGTCCAGAGGAACTTTCCTAAAAAGTTCCTCTGGTCGGGTCCAGGGCAGACAGCCCTGGTCGCGCCCGCAGGCGCGAAATACCCCAGCAGGCTTAAAGATAACAGAAACCTTACCTAAAAGACTGATAACTAACCGCTTCGTCAGTATTCAAAATCAAAAGCCCGCTGGTATTGCTTCAGGGGTGGGATAAGACTGGGATTGGTACCAGCTTCGTTGGGGTAGCCCCATTATGGCGGGCTTCTTCCACTGTGTCAAACTCCGCAGAGTTTGACGAAGCTGGAAGTTTCCTCTTACAGCCATCCAGCAAACCAACGGTTTGCGGATGATGGCGTACC
>CAOJXI010000024.1 GCA_948465665.1 uncultured Clostridia bacterium
GTCGTTGTTGCCTTTATCGCTTTACTACTTAAAAGATTTTGAACAGGTTCTTAGAAAGCATCGTGAAAAATCATGGTGCTTTTCAGAAAATTTTTGGAAAACCTTTTGATTATGGGTGCTACCCATGCTATAATAACAGTATCCCAAAGGAAAGGATGATGCAGGGATGGGGCAGACGGATAAGCAGTTTAGCGGGTTCCTTCGTATGTTGATTGCGCGGATGAAAGCTGTAGTGGCCGCAATTAAAAAAGGCAACCATGAGGAGGCCCTGGAATTGATGGAAGATATTATGACTGACCTGCAGAACACATTGGAGGATTGAGGAATACAGGGCGGCAGTGCTGCCCCGCCTCAAAAAAGAATGATGAGCGAAGAAAAAACAACCGCGAAGGAACGCTATGATGCAAGGACAGCGGTTTATGTCAGTCTGAAATTGAACAAAGGAACAGATGCAGACATTCTGCAAGCCCTTGCAGGAAAGCCCAAGCAGACCGAAATAAAGCGTCTTCTTCGGGAGGGTATCAAGCAAGAAAAATAGAGGAAATCTCCGCCCAAAGCTGAGTTGAGATTCTAAACAGGCTCTTAGACTGAAAAGCATAAAATTTATAGCTGGTTGTTCTAGGGACGCCAT
The DNA here is from genome assembly GCA_948465665.1 of uncultured Clostridia bacterium. Classification (GTDB taxonomy): domain Bacteria; phylum Bacillota; class Clostridia; order Oscillospirales; family Ruminococcaceae; genus UBA1405. The sequence goes on from CAOJXI010000024.1 coordinate 632, forward strand.
CATCGCAAACCGTTGGTTTGCTGGATGGCTGTAAACGAAAACCTTTAGCTTCGTCAAACTCTGCGGAGTTTGACACAGAGGAAGAAAGCCCGCATAGTGGGGCTGCCCGCCCTAAGCTGGTTCCAATCTCAGTTTTATACCACCCCCTGAGCAATTCCAGCGGGCTTTTGATTTTGAATACTGACGAAACGGTTAGTTATCAGCCTCTTAGGCAAGGTTTATGTTTACTTTCAGCAAGCTGGGGTATTTCGCGCCTGCGGGCGCGACCAGGGGGCTTTTTAGGAAAGCCCCCTGGACCCGAAACCTTTTTAATCCGCCGTAGCCTGTACTCATCTTAGGTTACTCCCGCCCCTTTGCTTTATCGTCTTCATGTTAATTAAAAATGAGAGTATCCTTTTTTAAGGAATACTCTCATTTTTTTAATCTTCTTTATCAGTCTTTTCTTCTGTTCCAGTCTCTGGTTCCGCAGTATCCTTTCCCCCGCCGTCAATTTCCTTGGGTTGTTCCTCAACGGCTTCGGCATTAGTTCCCACTTCCAGCAAACCAGCCATTACATCAAGGAATTCCTGTGCTTCAATTTTTTCATGGTCATACAGGTAATTCGCAACCATATGGAGCTGATCCGAATGATCCTTTAAAATAGTCCTGGTTCGATTGTAAGCAGTATCAATCAACCGGCGAACCTCGCTGTCAATCAAACCTGCGACTTCCTCAGAACACCGGGTCTGGTTAATATCCCTTCCCAAAAAGACCTCATTTTGGTCGGTGCCATAAACAATGGGACCCAGTTTTTCGCTGAAACCATATTTAGTAACCATAGCCTTGGCTAAATCCGTAGCGCGTTGAATGTCGTTGGAAGCGCCGGTAGAGATGTCTCCTAAAACAATCTGTTCAGCAACGCGCCCGCCCAGCAAAACAACCAGGTCTTCTTCCATCTCAGTTTTGCGGCGATAGTTCCGGTCTTCCACAGGCAGGGACATTGTAAAGCCGCCAGCCATACCTCTGGGGATAATGGAAACCTGGTGAACAGGGTCTTGTGTTTCACAGTAGAAGGTGCAAACCGCATGGCCTGCTTCATGGAAAGCAGTTAGGCGTTTGTCCTTTGGAGGAACGATATGGGATTTCTTTTCCGGCCCTGCCACAACTTTAATGGTGGCTTCTTCAATGTCTTCCATGGTAATTGCCAAACGGTTCCGTTTAACCGCAAGCAAAGCAGCCTCATTGACAAGGTTTTCCAGGTCTGCGCCTGTAAATCCAGCCGTGGTCTTTGCTATCGTGTTAAGGGATACATCAGGGCCCATGGGCTTGTTGCGGGTATGAACCTTTAGGATTTCTTCCCGCCCCTTGATATCAGGGTATGAAACAGCAATCTGCCGGTCAAAACGTCCCGGACGTAGCAAAGCCGGATCTAAGATGTCGCGGCGGTTGGTAGCAGCAATTACGATAACGCCTGAATTTGCGGCAAAGCCGTCCATTTCTACAAGCAGTTGGTTCAAGGTCTGTTCCCGTTCGTCATGCCCGCCGCCAAGTCCCGCGCCGCGGTGACGGCCCACAGCGTCAATCTCGTCAATAAAAACAATGCTTGGCGCGTGCTTTTTAGCCTGGTCGAATAAATCCCGCACACGGGACGCACCAACGCCTACAAACATTTCCACAAAATCCGAACCGGAGATAGAGAAAAATGGCACGCCTGCTTCGCCTGCCACAGCGCGGGCAAGCAAAGTCTTACCGGTTCCGGGAGGCCCCATTAAAAGTACGCCTTTCGGTATGCGCGCGCCTAAATCATTATACTTCCGCGGGTCTTTTAAAAAGCCGACAATTTCCTCCAGTTCCGCTTTTTCCTCGTCAGCGCCGGCTACATCTGCAAAATAGACCCTCCTGCCTTCACTTTGCGCCTTCATTTTAGCTTTGCCGAAACTCATTACATTGTTTCCGCCGCCCGCCTGACGCATCATGAAGAACCACAGTGCCGCCATTGCCGCAATCAGAAGAATGGTCGGAAGCAGTGTCACCCACCATGGCGTAGACCTTGGGGGAATGTAGTTGTACCGGATACGGTCATCAGGATTTTTTTCGTTATGCTCCCTCACGTACTGCTGAATATCCCCTACAAAAAGGCTCACATTCGGAATATAATATTCTACTCTTTGAGCCTTCCCGGTTACTTTGATGGAAAGAAGCCCATTGTTAAAATCCAGGGTATACTGCTCTACCTGATCTGTTTCAAAAAGCTCTACTACATCCGAATAAAAGATACTGTTTGACTGGGTATTCATAGTTGAGAACATCATAGCGGCAATCAGGGTCAACGCCAGTAGTACGGCAATGTATATGCCGAATCCACCGCCTCTTTTCGCTGCCAAAAACATCCACTCCTTTATGGTAGAATTTTTTCAAATTCAAATGGGACGGAAGCGCAAAAAGACTGCCGTCCAACCAGTTACTTTTGATAAACCTGGGGTTTCAAGATCCCAATATAAGGGAGGTTGCGGTATGTTTCATCATAATCCAACCCGTAGCCAACTACAAAGGCATCGGGAACCTGGAAGCCGTAATAATCGGCCTGGATGTCAGCAGTGCGGCGCTCCGGCTTATCCAGTAAAGTTGCAATGCGCACACTGCGCGGATTGCGCGCCTTTAAAATCTTGCTCAAATAGCTGAGGGTCATGCCGCTGTCCAAAATATCCTCTACAATCAGCAGGTCGCGCCCTTCTATATGTTGATCCAGGTCTTTGATTATTTTAACCACACCGGAAGACTTTACGCCGGAACCATAGCTGGAAACTGACATAAAATCAATCTTTGCAGGTATGGTAATCGCACGCATCAAATCCGCCATAAATACAACAGAACCTTTAAGGACACTGACCATCAAAAGGTCTTTGCCCTGATAATCCCTGCTGATTTGTTCTCCCATTTTTTGAACACATTCTTTTAGTTCCTCTTCGGAAATTAAAACTTTTAAAATATCCTCGTCCATTTCTGTATGAACCATAATATGCCTCCATTACGCTTCATTCCATTTTTGCTTCAGACTGGAGGGAAGGGGATCCTTCCGTCTGCTCTGGCACGCAGATTTCAAGCAGATAATGAGTATCCGGGCCAGGCGCAGCCCTCTGGCTGCATCCAATCCGCTCTGTCCAAAGGATTCCGCCGCCATCCTCTAAAATCGCCAGCCGGCTGCGTTCCAAAGGGGGGATTCCCTTTTCCTGAAATAGTTTTTTCAGGGAATGGCTGCCGGAGCGTTTCCAGGGGATATAAGCGTCCCCATTTTTTCTTTGTCTCAGTTTGACAATACCATATATTTTAGCATAGTCAAGACAATTTTTTAAGCCGTTAGGGCTGATTTTTTTAAATTTTTCAGTTTGTTCATAATCCAACAGTCGTAAAGTATATATTTTTCCAGAAACTTGTACAGTTTGTTCTGCACTTTGCCCAACTAATTGGATGGGGATTTCAAAATACGGCTCCGGCTCCATCCTTTTTTCCAGTTGGATTCTGTCTGCGGTTGCCTTAATATAAAAACCCTTTTGGATTTCAACTGCGCCGCAGCCCTTATATGCGGTTTCGCGGCAAAGAAAAAGCCGTTTCCTGTCATAATCTAAACCAGAGTTTATAAGCATTTTCTGGATGACGCGCACAGCCAGCCCCTGGGGAAGTTCCAGCCACGGGGTGCGGGAAACACCATCTAAAACAAGGTTCCCTCTTTCATATTGGCCTATGTTTTCCAATCCATACCGCTGGAAAAAATCTTTTATCATGCTGTCCAGACATTCCCGGTCTTCCCGGAGGGATTCTGTCATGCGGGCAGTAGCCTGTTCTATATTGGGGTTTATCTCCCGCAAGAGGGGTACAATCTGACGGCGGATTTTATTCCGGGTATAGCGTTCATCTGAATTTGTGCTGTCTGTCATATATTCCAACTGGTTCTTACAGCAGTATTCTTCTGTTTCAAGGCGGGTGGTTTCAATCAAAGGGCGGATGACATTAGGCTGTCCTGCACCCGAAGATATTCGTATAGGTGGGATTCCGCACAGCCCAGCCAGCCCGGTTCCTCTCACCATGGAAAACAAAACTGTTTCCAGGCTGTCGCTGAGGGTATGGGCGGTCGCTATTTTTACAGAAGCCGTTGGATGGAGCTGGCTGCGCCATTCTTCAGCAGCCTGGAAAAAGCATGAATACCTTAATTCCCTGGCGGCTTCCTCCAAACCAAGGCTTTGTTTTTCGGCAAAACCGGGAACATCTTTCAGCCATACTGTCAAAGAGATGCCCAGTTCCTTACAAAGCCTTTCACAAAATGCCTGGTCGCGGTATGCTTCCCCGCCGCGGATTTGATGGTTGACATGGCAGGCGCTCAGGGAAAAATTTACCGTATCCCGAAGGGAGGCGAGGCAATGGAGCAGCGCCACGGAATCCGCCCCTCCTGACAGCCCTACAATTAAAAAATCCCCCGGCTGAAGCATCCCATATTTTTGCAGGGTATCCAAAACTTTAAGGCGCATCGCGGAAACGCTCCAATCCGCAAAATCTGGTGTATCGTCCATCCCAGCCAACTTTCACAACGCCGGTTTCGCCATGGCGGTTTTTTGACACAATAAATTCTGCAATATTCTGTTCAGCGGTATCAGGATTATAATACGCATCTCTGTAGAGGAAAATAACGCTGTCCGCATCCTGTTCAATAGAACCGGATTCGCGCAGGTCTGAAAGGACTGGCCTGTGGTCTGCGCGGCTTTCCGGCCCTCTGGAAAGCTGGGCTAGTGTAATGACTGGGACATTAAGTTCTTTTGCCATGATTTTCAGGCTCCGGGTAATTTCCGAAACCTCCTGGACGCGGTTGTCAATCCTGCGCCCGGTTGTCATGAGCTGAAGATAATCAATAATTACCAAACCTAAATCTTTCAGCCGTCTTAACCGGGCTTTCATTTCCGGTACGCTGATTCCCGGAGCATCGTCAATATAAATCGGCACTGCGGAAAGCGTCTGTGCAGCAGTCGCAAGACGAACCCAATCATCTCCGTTTAAATCACCGGTTCGCATCAGGTTCCCGGTAATGGAACCCTCGCTGGAAAGCATACGCTCTACAAGCTGTTCCTTGCTCATCTCCAGGTTAAAGATAGCAACTTTCTTCTGGTAACGTTTAGCCACATTGGCGGCAATATTTAAGCCTATGGCGGATTTTCCCATTGCCGGACGGGCGGCTATCAGGATTAAATCTGTCCGGTTCAGTCCCGTTAAAACTTTATCCAAATCCGTAAATCCAGTGGATAACCCCAGATACTGGTCTTTATCCTCGCCTGTCAGGCGCTGGAGGTGGTCATAAGCGCTGATGATAATTTCATCTATCCGCTGAAGCCCTGTTGATTCCCTGCCCTGGCGGATGTCAAAAATACGCTGTTCCGCCATATCCAGCAGGGAAGAAGCATCTTCCCCGCTCCCTTCTGAGACAGACTGGATAATATCGCGGGCTGTCTCCATCAGGCACCGGAGCTGGTATTTTTCCTGTACAATTTTGGCGTATGCTTCAACGTTTGCTGTTGTCGGCACTACCTGGGCGATTTGCGCCAGGTAAAGCCGGGCGGATTCCTCTGTCTTAAACACCGATTCTGCCGCTGCCCTTTCAAGGACTGTAACAAAATCAATCGGCTGCCCGGAAGAAAACATAGCCACAAAAATGGAAAACAGGTTTTGATGTTGTTCCAGAAAAAAGGATTCTGCCCGCACATACTCCAGCACAGAGGAGAGACAGGAAGAATCTATCAGGACTGCCCCCAGGACGGACTGTTCCGCTTCCAGGCTGTATGGGGACTGGTTCTTAAATTCCTCTGTATCCATATAAGACGATGCTGATTTAGGGCTGTCCGGCATATATAAAGCTTTTCTCCTCTCGTTCTATTTTAGCATTACGCCACAAAAAAGGGACAAACGTTTTACAGCCGTTTATCCCTTTTCTGATAAATAGCAGATCAAAGACATAAAAAGGGCAAAGAACACATAGGGGATTTATACTGATTTATCCAATCACTTTTAGAGATGGATAAACGCTTATGCCATTTCCGCGACAGTGACGAAAATCTGTGTTGCTATCCCTGCATATAGTTTGACCTCGGCGGAATATGTGCCAAAGGATTTTATATCCGCAGTCAATGCAATTTTCTTTTTGTCCACGTCAACGCCCAACTGTTTTTTCAGTTCGTCGGAAACTTCCTTAGCGGTGACAGAGCCAAAAAGCTTTCCGCCTGCCCCTGCTTTCGCCATAATTTTTATGGATTTTCCCGACAGCGTTTTTGCTGCGGCTTCTGCCTGTTCCCGTTCAACCTGGGCGCGGTGCTGGGCTGCGGCTTCTTTAGCCTTTAACACGTTCATATTCTGTGCTGACGCTTCTATTGCAAGCTTGCGGGCTAAAAGAAAATTCCTTGCATATCCGTCGGACACCTCTATAAGCTGCCCCTTTTTTCCAGAACCTTTTACGTCCTGGGTTAAGATTACTTTCATTTTTATCCGTCCTTTCTTTCAAGAGGCTGAATTCTGCTGATAAATTGCGCTGGTGCCTATTATCATTTCACAGATGTTCTTATTGTATCACAGCATCTTGAGACTGTAAATACATTTTTGAATAGGCTTATTGCCCCCGTGTTTCATAAAAGCGGTCAATTACTCCCAATAATTTTTCCCTGGCGTCTTCAAAAGAAATTCCCTTCATTTGAGTGGCAGCCATTGTTTGATGGCCTCCTCCGCCCAATTGTTCCATAATAACCTGGACGTTAATTGCGCCCATGCTCCTTGCAGAGATAGAAACGCCCCCGTCAAATTCAAAGAGGGTAAAAGACGCATCCACCCCAATAATATTCAACAGCTCGTCGGCAGCCTGAGGGGCGACCAGCTTCACATGTTCCAAAGGCTCCTGAACGCCTGCAATCGCGCATTTCCTGTAAATTTTGGCTGAAGCAATAATTTTCGTCCTCGACATATATTCTTCCATGCTGGTAGAAAACAGCTTGCGGACTTCGACAGTATCCGCGCCCATCCTGCGCAAATAGGCAACAGCTTCAAAAGTCCTCACGCCGGCACGCATAATGAAGTTTTTCGTATCAAGCATAATACCAGCCAGAAGGGCCTCGGCTTCAATACGGCTGATCCGTCTTTTTTCCCCAAAATATGGGAGCATTTCCGCAATCATTTCCGACGCAGAGGAAGCATAAGGTTCATGATAAAAGATAACAGCATTATCAATATGATCGACCGTTTTGCGGTGGTGGTCAATGACAACCACTGTTTTACAGGCTTCATAAACATCATAAGACTGCACGAAATGTTTAATATGCGTATCAACAACAATTAAAAGCGTGTCTGGGGTAATATTAGGCAGGACTTCCTCCGGGGATTTGAACGCATAGCCATAACCATTTTCCATTAACCGGGACATCAGGGAAGCGACCAGGTGCCTTTTCGGGTCAATACAGATGCAGACCTGTTTCCCCATAGACTTAACCACGCGGTAAATTCCCACGGCAGAGCCTAAACTATCCATATCGGCGAACTGGTGCCCCATAACAACTACATTATCATGGGACTCAATTAATTCCTGGAGCGCGGAAGCGACAATCCTTGCTTTCACCTTTGTACGCTTTTCAACGCCTTTAGAAACCCCGCCGAAGAATTCATAACCGTCTTTAGAACGGACTGAAGCCTGATCCCCGCCTCTGCCCAGGCACATATCCAAAGCCTGGCGCGCCATCTGCTCTGATTCCGTCAAATCTTTTGCGCCTATGCCCACCCCTATGGACAATGTAGCCGTCATATTGTCAGAGGCATTGATTACCCTTACACTGTCCAATATATCAAAACGGCGCTTGACCATTTCGTCCAAATACTGCTTTTCTACAATTGCAACAAAACGGTCACGGTCAGTTTTGCAGATAAATGCTTTATTGGCTGTAAAATATTTTTCAATTACCGTCTCAATTTCTGCGAAAATCTGGGAGCGTTCATTCTCTTTGGCGTTTTGCTGGAGTTCTTCATAATTATCTATTAAAATAATCGCTATGCTGGGACGGGTAATATGATATTCATGGGCAAGCTTCTTTACAACCGTATCATCTACAAAATAAAATACCTTTAAACGTTCTTCCTCTTTAGCTGCATTAGAGAAATAAACTGTATATTCCTTTCCTGCCCGTACTATATTGACGCCCTTTTCAGGGCAATCCGCTGAATGGTCTATATTGGCTATCTGGGCTAAATTATTATCATATACATCTGTCCCGGACAATACCCCGTCCCGGAACAGATCATTATACCACACAATTTGCCCTTCCATATCCGTTACCAGAACAGGCAGCGGAAACGAAGTTAATACCCCCCTCTGTGTATCGGATAACAATTCCCCCATATGGTTTAGCAATTCATGGGTGTATTTTTGTGACCGCTTCATACACAGGATTACTAATCCCAATGAAGCCAGCAAAAGCACTAATTCAATGTAAAAAAGCCGGACATTATAAAAATAAGTTGCACCTGTCATAAGCACGCATAGTAAAAAGAGAAAAATTAATGCCGGTGTGAGCATTGCTATATGTTTTTTCACTCTATCCACTCCGTTTCCCCTGGAAGATCTGAAATAGGCTGGTTGGCTGTGAACGCTCGCCCGGAACGCTCTTTTTACATTATAAACGATTCCCGACAAATAAACAACATTTTCCAGATGAGAATTTTAAGAAAAAAGCAAATGTGCTGGAGAAAGCTAAGATGAGTACAAGCTAGGGCTTTTTAATCCGCCCTAGCTTGTACTCATCTTAGCTTTTCCCCGCAAATCAGCTTCATCTTCTGGTAGTAATCCAACGGACAACCCTTTCCTTCCTCTGATTCTGCTCATAAGGAGGATACCTTAACCCAATATCCAATACAGAAGAACTTTTCAAAACCGATTTCTTATGGGAAAAGGTATCAAACCCAGCCTTCCCATGGTAAGCGCCCATACCGCTTTCGCCCACCCCGCCAAAGGGCATGGCATTCCCTGCAAGTTGTAAAACCGTATCATTAATGCAGCCCCCGCCAAATTGAACAGACTGCATAACCCTTTTTTCAGTACGTATATCGCGTGTAAAAAGGTATAACGCCAAAGGCGAAGGCCGTTCCCGAATATACTCCAAAGTTTTATCCAAATCGTCATAAGGGATAATAGGAAGAATCGGCCCAAAAATCTCCTCGCCCATGATAGGGTGTTTAGCAGGGGGTTCGGCAATAATGGTAGGGGCAATTTTAAGTTCCTCCCGGTTAATCCCCCCGCCTGCCAAAATCTCGCACCCGGTTAAAAGCCCGCATAACCGTTCAAAGTGGTGTTCATTGACAATCCGGCTTAGTTCAGGGGAAAACTCAGGTTTTTCCCCATAAAATTCTAAAATCCATTGTTTCATAGAGACTACCAAAGGCTGTAAAACCTTCCGATGGACAAAAACATAGTCAGGAGCAACGCAGGTTTGCCCGGCGTTCAGGCATTTCCCCCAAATAATGCGGCGGGCAGCCATAGGGATTACAGCCGTGTCGTCTACAATGCAGGGACTTTTTCCACCTAATTCCAGAGTGACAGGAGTAAGGGTTTTAGCAGCCTGTTCCATAACGGAACGTCCAATCTCCACCCCGCCTGTGAAAAAGATGTAATCAAATTTCTGCATTAGAAGGGATTTCGCAACATCGGATTTTCCCGTTACCACCCGGCAAAACCTCTGTTCAAAATTCTGGTTAAAGATTTTTGAAATGATTTCACTGGTAGCAGGGGCATGTTCGGAGGGCTTTATAATCACACAGTTCCCAGCTGCAATCGCTGCTACTGCCGGGGCAATGCTTAATTGGAAAGGGTAGTTCCAGGGGGCAAGGATTAAACAAACGCCGTAGGGTTCTGATAATACCATCCCCCCGCCTTTGAACTGTAAAAGGGAAGTAGGAACTTTTTGGGGGCGGGCCCATTTGCGCAGATGCTTGAGCGTATAGGCGATTTGTGTTAGGACAACTCCAACTTCTGTGGTATAGGCTTCATAGTGGCTTTTGCCCAGGTCTTTTTTCAGGGCGGCGCAGATTTCCTCCTCGTTGATGCGGATAATGTAGTAAAGGGATTTTAATTGGCGCATCCGGTATTCTACCGAACGGGTTGCCCCGCTGGAAAAAAATTCCCTCTGTATATGGATGGAATTCACATCGTCACCTCTCAAGAATCTGCATATGGTTTATATGTCTTATTACACAATGACCGCTCCAAAACTCTGTGCAATCAAAGCAGCCTGTTCTATATTGATTTTTGTGTTTTTCAGCTTCACGGATGCAAAATCTACGCCATCCATTTTCGCGCCAGTGAGATCTGACTGTGACAGGTCTGCGCCGGACAGCCAGGAATGGTTCAGGTCACACTCTAAAAAACGTGTTTGCTTTAAATTGCAGTCCCTAAAATCTGCCTGCTCAAAATTCATATTCTGGAATAGGAATTTTCTTAAATCACACCGTTGAAAGGACGCCATGGAAAAATTCCCGTCCCGGAAAACCGTGCCTGTCAGGGAAGCGTCTGCAAAAATGCTTCCCATAGCTTTACATTGCAGGAAGGAAGCCCAAAGCAGGCTTGTAGAATCAAACCGGCAGCTGGTAAGTTCACAATTTATAAACTTGGCTTCGTTCAGGCGGGCATAGTCAAAACGACATTCCAGAAAGCGGCAGTTTTCTGCTGAAATCCCAAGAAGTACAGCGCCTTTCAGGGAACAATTGATAAAGGAACAATTACTAAAAGAGAAATCTGAAAACTCAGCCCCGGAAAAATCCTGTTTTTCAAAGGTCTTGCCAACGGCTGGAGATGTAAGGGGCATACCAAAATCCTCCATGTGTCAAAATATCCTATTCCACCGAAATAATAAAGTAATAAACAGGCTGGTCTCCCCGGATTAGGGCAACTTCAACGCTGTTGGGGGCCTTGGCGCGGACGGCAGATTCCACCTTTGCCGCCAATTCCTCAGAAACATCTTCCCCATAGATAATGGAAATAAAGGAGCAATCCCGATATGCCCGCACCAGGGAACGGGTTAATTTCACACAAGCTTTTGTCAGATCCTTCTCAGTAAAAGCCAGTTTTCCATTTTCCAGGGCTAAAATTTCACCTTTTCGGATTTTATAGCCGTCAAAGTCAGAATCCCTTGCGGCAAACGTTACCTGTCCAGTCCCAACACGTTCCAATGCCTTTGTCATAGCAAGCTGGTTTTCTCCCATGGTTGCGTCAGAATCAAAAGCAAGCATGGCTGAAAGCCCCTGGGGAATGGTTTTGGTAGGCAGGACATAAACCGACCGATCCGCAAGTTTAACCGTTTGTTCAGCAGCCATAATAATATTTTTATTATTGGGAAGGACGAAAACAGTTTTCGCCGGGGTTGCGTGGATCGCCTTTAAAATATCATTGGTAGAGGGGTTCATCGTCTGCCCCCCGCTTACCACCTGGTTTACGCCCAAATCCCGGAAAAGCTGGTGAATCCCTTCCCCGGCTGCAACTGCCACAAACCCATATTCAACAGTAGGGTCTACCGGCATATAGGCAAGCTGCCCCGCGTCTTTCTGACGGGCTTCCCGGACAGCAATTTCCCGGCGGACAGATTCCTGCTGGGCGGCGTGCTGCTCCCGCATATTTTCTATTTTGATACTGGTCAGGGAACCAAAGGTTAAAGCTTCCTGCAAAGCATTTCCAGGATTATCCGTATGGACATGGCATTTTATAATGTCTTCGTCATCCACCACGACAACGCTGTCGCCTATGGATTCCAAATAAGCCCGCAGTTTGATAGGCTCTTTTTCGTTGGTTTTGTTGACAATGAATTCTGTACAGTAAGAGAAGGTAATTTCCCCGTCGAATGCCCCGGCTGCATTACGGAAATCGTCGTCAAGGATAGGGTCTCGGCGGATTTTTTCGGTTCCTTCCGAAGAGGGAATAATTTTCCCGTCAAAGAAGACGCTTCCCATGCCTTCAAAAATGAAAAGCAACCCCTGTCCTCCGGCATCTACAACGCCGGCTTTTTTCAGCACAGGGAGGATTTCAGGGGTTTCCTGAAGGGCCTTTGCGGCTGCGGAAAGAATAACCTGCCATAAAGGATTGATACCAATATCCGGGGTAGCTTTCAAAGTCTCCTTTGCCTTTTCGGACGCTGCCCGCGCTACGGTTAAAATGGTTCCCTCTGTGGGTTTCATAACCGCTTTATAGGCGGCTTCCACGCCCATAGAGAGGGCATGGCAGACATCTGCCGCGCTTGCCTGTTCCTTTCCGTTAAGACCTTTTGAAAATCCCCGGAACAGCAGGGAAAGAATAACGCCGGAATTTCCCCTGGCGCCCCGCAGCAAAGCAGCAGCGGCTATATTGGCGGTTTCTGAAACAGTGACGTTTGTCCCGGCACGTTCCAGTTCCCGCCGGGCAGCGCTGATTGTCATAGACATATTTGTCCCAGTATCCCCATCGGGAACCGGGAAAACGTTCAATGCGTCCACTATCTGGCGTTGGTTTGAAATATGATTTGCTCCAGAGATGATAGCATCCCGCAGCATCAGACCACTTAACACGTTACCTTACACTCCTCTTAAATCAAAATCCCCGCAGGCCAGGATCATAAAAAACTTTTCTTTCCTGAAAAACAGCCTTAACCTTGGGGCGTGTGTCCAGATGGATAAGCTCTAAGTATGAAAAATACAAGCGGCATACACTCTCTATTAAAAGCCGCAAAAGTTCCATTATTCAGAAAGCATCCCGTCTACAAAGACATTTACTTTGCCGACATGAAGGCTTGTAGCTTGTTCGACAGTATAGCGAACCTTATGGCCGATGCTTTTCACAATGGCGCTGATATTTACCCCATAGGTGACAATAATGTGCAGGTCAATGATCAGAAGGTCGCCGGAATTGCGGATACGTACCCCCTTTGTAGGAAGGACAGGTTTTTTCAGCCAAGCAGCAACGGATTTCGCTGATTTTGAGGATGGGGCCATGCCAGCCACGCCGAAACAGCGGGAAGCGGCGTAACCAACCAAATTAGCAAAAAAGTTCTCTGAAATCTGAATGGTGCCCAAGTAGTTTTCCAATTTAATCATATTGAGACCTCCTTAAACATTAATACTGCTCATTACCAGTTCTGGATATCCAGGAACAATTCCCGATGCAAAGTGATAAAATCCCCCGGAAGGCTGCGGGAATAGCTGAAGCTCCCCTTTTGGTAGCAGACAGGTTCCATAACGGAAGCCTCTGAAAAGGCCGTTAAAAACCCCTTATAACCAGTTTGCCCGGTTTTCAGGAAAATAGCGGCTTCTTCCAGGGCAGCATTATATTCAAAGCCCATCCTGGGCGCGTTTTCAGATGAAAACAGCCGGGAAACATCCATATTAGGTTCCATGCGGACTTCCCCAAAATAAAGGTCAAACTGTTTGGCGGCAATGGATTGCAGGTATGTTTCATAAGTCTGGGAAATTATGTGGCTTTCTATCCCGATTTCTGCCAGACGTTCCACTAAAATCTGGGCCATTTGCTGGCGCGGTTCATTTTCAGCGTTAACAAGGATTCGCAAAGACAACCTTTGGGGATTCCCCCAGTTATTGCGAACCCAAAAGCCGTCTTCATCCCTGCTGGCATATCCCAGGCGCGCCATGGTTTCTTCCAGTGTGAGAGGTTCTGTCTGGGAGGCCGTTCCGTCCGGGGCAGTCCCGGAACCTGGTTCAGAGGGCTGGCTGGAGGATGAAGGGGTATTCTGTTCCAGAAGCCGTTCCCCGTTGACCCGGCTCCAATAACCGGGATGGAAAGGGTAATCGACTGTTTCCGCCAGGTTTCCATAAGCATATGACACCATTTGTTCTTTATCCACAACCTTTTTAACAGCCTGGACAAGATCAAGATTATGCAGCAGGGAACTGCCGGAGCGGTTAAACCCTAAAAAAGTCATACGGTTTAAAGTCAGCCGTTCCGTAGAGCCATACCCATATAAATCCGCCTTTGCGTCCGCGCTGAAATAAAAGTCTATCACTCCGATTTTCAGCATATATTCCAACGATTCGCCGTCAGTAACGGGAACCAGTTCCACAGTTTCCATATCTTTTGGGATTTGGGAAATTGAATTATAGCTGTTATAAAAGGGGTTACGGCGCATCCGTGTAGAGGATGAACCATCTAGGATAAACGCCCCGCTTCCAACCGGCAAAGGTTCTGACTGGGTTCCGGCTTTACAAATTGGAAAGGTAAACAGTGCGGCAGCATTGCGGTCTTCCTGCCTAAGCAGGATTAATACCTGGCCGTTTTCTGTTGCCGAACAGCTTTCCACAGACCGGAACAGGGAAGAATATGCAGAGGGATACTTTAACGCTTCCTGAAGGGATGCAACTACATCCTGGGCAGTAACCTGGGAACCATCGGAAAAACGGGCGTTTGGCTGAAGCGTTATTGTATAAGCTCTGCCTTCCTCCCGCATGGAGGACGCCAGCGCTTCTGTAGGGATATAATCATCGTCCAGAGTATATAAAGATTGGTAGAGTAACGGGGTGATGGACAGTTTAGCGTTTGCATGGGAATAAGGGTTCCGGCTGCCTGTGTCTTCTGTCGGCAGTCGGAGAACCGTTTTTTTCTGCTCCGGCGGGGGAGCTGCCACAGGTGCAGACGCTGATTCCATCATCTGTAAATTTAAGTCTTGTTGAGACATATCTTGACGTGTACATCCCATAGATACAATTACCAAGGGGAAAAGACAACAAATTATTTTCCATAGGAAGTTTTGCATGGTTTGTATGGGTTTCCCCCTTTCTGCGTTATCCTATGCAGGTTTATTGTATCACATTCTATCCCTTATGAAAAGGAAAACAGTTGTAAATTTTTTAAATTGAATAAAAAAGCAAATCTTTACACATAAACCAGAGCATATCACAACTTAAAACAAATTTACTTTGTCAAGCCCACATTAAAACAAAGCTGTCAGGCGCATTTTTTAAAGAAACAGAACATATCCTTTAACAATCGTCAAAATTAACCTTAAATAACCGGATTGAAAGGGTGTGCGATTATATGGCAGAAGTCTGTACTCCAATCCCTTACCAGCGGGATAAAGCAGTAGCATATGCCCATTATTGGGCATACCGGAGGAACCCGGAATTTCTAAGTTTTTCGCAGTTGGGCGGGGACTGTACCAATTTTGTATCCCAATGTCTGTATGCAGGGACAGGAGTAATGAATTATACGCCTACCTTTGGATGGTTCTACCTGTCGGGAAACGACCGGACGGCTTCCTGGACAGGGGTGGAATACCTTTACAATTTCCTGACACAAAACCAGGGAGCGGGGCCCTTTGCAACAGAAGTTGGCATTGAATCAGTACAGCCTGGGGATGTGGTTCAGTTTGGAGACGACAATGGGGATTTCTACCATACTGTAATTGTAGTCCATGTGCCAAATCCGCCTACCTATGAAGGGGTAAGGGTTGCCGCCCACAATAACGACGCTGACTGCCGCCCATTAGACACTTATCATTTCTCCAAAATACGGATTCTCCATATTGAAGGTGCGAGGAAATGCGTCCCGGAAAGCCAGCCCCCGGAACCGCCGGAAGCACCTCCTGCTGAAAACATTCCAGAGGGAAGCGTACCGTCCAATCCAGGGGCCGCCCCGGTGAGCCCCTATTTTCCGCCATTTTATTGATTGTCCTGGATGCAAAAAAATAAAAGATGTGCTATACTGGTAGGGAGAAAAAATATAAAAGGAGCGTAAAGCATGAAAACGTTGACTGTATCAAAAAGCGGGGGAGACTTTACCAGCATCCAGGAAGCAGTAAATTCACTTCCCAAGGACAACGCGGAATGGGCAGAAATTCTGATTAAACCCGGCTTTTACCATGAAAAACTGGAAGTGGAAACGCCATACATCCGTTTTATCGGGGAAGGGGCGGAAAAGACCTACATTTCCTTTCATCAGGGGGCGTCTACCATTCTGCCGGATGGAAGCCGGAGCGGGACATTCCGCTCTTATACTGCCTTTTTTGGAGCGCATGACCTCACAGCGGAAAACCTGACCTTTGAAAATGCTGCCGGGCCAGGGAATATTGCAGGGCAGTCCCTGGCGATGTATGCAGATGGTGATCGGATTATTTTCCGCAAATGCCGCTTTTTAGGATATCAGGATACCATTTTTACCGGGCCGCTTCCCCCTGCCAGTATTATACCTAATTCATTTTCCGGCCCCCGCGAAAACGCCCCGCGGACAAATGGCAGGCAATATTATGAGGATTGTTATATTCGTGGGGATATTGATTTCATTTTTGGATCCGCTACCGCTTACTTTAAAGGCTGTGAAATCTTTTCCAAAAAAAGAGACGGTATGGGGCAGAACGGAGGTTATACTACCGCTGCTTCTACGGCAGAAGGACAGGAATATGGGTATATTTTCCATTCCTGTAAATTTACCTCCGATAATGAGCCGGAAACCGTTTATTTAGGAAGACCATGGAGGAATTTTGCTCATACAGCTATCATTAACTGCTATTTGGGAGAGCATATCCGGCGGGAAGGCTGGCATAACTGGAATAAGATTGATGCTGAAAAAACTGTCCGTTATGAGGAATATGGAAATGAAGGCCCAGGTGCTTCGTTGGAGAACCGCCCCTTGTGGGTAAAACGGATTAGTAAAGAACAGGCTGAGAGCTATACCGTGGAACGTGTCCTTGGAGGGAATGACGATTGGAATCCCCTTGGCTGATGAAGCTAATTTGCGGGGGAAACCTAAGACGAGCACAAGCTAAGGCGGATTAAAAAGGTTTCGGGTCCAGGGGGCTTTCCTAAAAAGCC